>NZ_VSZV01000263.1:0-19660 GCF_008919455.1 Rhizobium sp. PEPV16 | reverse complement strand
TCAAGATGTTCGACATGGTGACGCTGCTCACCGGCGGCGGGCCGGGCTCGGTCACCGAGGTCGCTTCGATCACGCTGAAACGCGCTGCCTTCGAAAGCTGGGCGACCGGCCGGGCCTCAGCCTTCGCCATCATCCTGTTCGTCGCGGTGTTCGGCCTCGCCAACATCTACGTCAAGGCATTGAACAAGGTGAAACAACGATGAGCGCCGCCAACTCCGCCCATTCGGTCGTCGAACCGAGCTTGTCCAGCAAACGCATCGCCGGCACCATCGTCGTTCTCTATGCGCTAATCACCCTCATCCCGCTCGTCTGGATCTTCCTGACCAGCATCAAGTCGCCGCCGGATTCGATCAGCTACCCCCCGAAGATCGTCTTCACGCCGTCGCTCGAGGGCTATTGCAATCTGTTCACAACACGCACGCGGCAGACGCCTGATTATATCGCCTCGCTGCCGGCGCCGGTCGGCACCTGCGATGAGGTGACGCGCAAGCGCAACATGGTGATCGCCGGCCCGTCGAATTTCCTGCCGCGCTTCGTCAATTCGCTGGTGATCGCCTTCGGCTCCACCTTCCTCGCGGTCTTCCTCGGCACGCTCGCCGCCTATGGTTTTTCCCGCTTCAAGATACCGCTCGCCGACGACCTGATGTTCTTCATCCTGTCGACGCGCATGATGCCGCCGATCGCCGTCGCCATCCCGATCTACCTGATGTATCGCGAGCTCGGGCTGTCGGACACGGCCTTGGGGATGATCCTGCTCTACACCGCCGTCAACGTCTCGCTCGCCGTCTGGCTGCTCAAGGGCTTCATCGACGAAATCCCGCGCGAATACGAGGAAGCGGCGATGATCGACGGCTATACGAGACTGCAGGCCTTCCGCAAGGTCGTGCTGCCGCAGGCAACGACCGGCATTGCCGCGACCGCGATCTTCTGCCTGATCTTTGCCTGGAACGAATATGCCTTCGCCGCGCTTCTGACCTCGGGCGAGGCCCAGACCGCGCCGCCCTTCATCCCGACGATCATCGGTGAAGGCGGACAGGATTGGCCGGCCGTCGCCGCCGGCACGACGATCTTCCTGATCCCGATCCTCGTCTTCACCATTCTCCTGCGCAAGCAGCTGCTGCGCGGCATCACCTTCGGAGCCGTCCGCAAATGAGCCATCTGATCGAAACATCAGCCCCTCATCGTCCGAAACGGCCGTTCTTCCTGCGCCGCGGCCCGATGGAGACCATCGCCACCGTGCTGATCGGGCTCGGCTTCCTGATGCTGTTCCAGCCCTTCCTGCTGGTGCTCTACACCTATTCGCTGGTCACCCTGCTCATGGGCACCGTCATGTTCATCATCGTCTCGAAATTCCCGGAGTGAACCATGGCGGACATCCGGATTGAAAATCTCCGCAAGGAATTCGGCAGCTTCGTCGCCGTTCAGGATTCGAGCTTCACCGTCCATGACGGCGAGTTCCTGGCGCTTCTGGGCCCCTCCGGCTGCGGCAAGACGACGACGCTGCGCATGATCGCCGGCCTCGAGCTGCCGAGCAGCGGCAAGATCTATCTCGACGGCGAAGACGTCACTTTCAACCGCGCCAGCGCCCGCGACATCGCCTTCGTCTTTCAGCTCTTCGCGCTCTACCCGCATATGAACGTGCGTAGGAATATCGGCTTCCCGCTGCTGTCGCAGGGCATGCCCAAGGCTGAAATCCGTCAGCGTGTCGAGGAGACCGCGCGTCTGCTGCAGATCGACCATATCCTTAACCGCTCGGTCTCCGGCCTTGCCGGCGGCGACCGGCAGCGCGTGGCGCTCGGCCGCGCCATTGTCCGGCGCCCGAAATGCTTTCTGATGGACGAGCCGCTCGGCACGCTCGACGCCGAATTCCGAGAGATCATGGTCCACGAGCTGCGCGAACTGCACAACCGTATCCACGCGACCACCGTCTACGTCACCCATGACCAGCACGAGGCGATGGCGATGGCCGACAAGATCGCCGTCATGAACCATGGCGTCATCGAGCAGTTCGGCACGCCGCAGGAGATCTATGCCAAGCCTGCGACCATGTATGTGGCCGATTTCATCGGCTCGCCGCCGATGAACTTCATGCGCTTCACCTCGGGTCTCAAAAGCGGCGACCGTTCCATCCTGCTCGACGGCGTCGATGTTGCCGTTCCCGAGATCCACCAGGACATGCCCGAGAGCGAACTGGCGCTCGGCGTGCGGCCGGAGCATATCCGCTTCAGCGACGCCTCGGCGCTTCGCGGCGCCGTCTATGGCAGCGAATATCTTGGCACCAACCAGGTCGTGGCTGTGGAAACCCAGGGAGGCCTGATCAAGGCCCGCGTTCCCGCCAATCGCAGCTTCCAGATCGGCGAAAGGGTCGGCCTCGAATTCAACCCGGCGAAACTCGCACTCTTCGACTGCACATCGGGCCGCGCGGTGCCATCCTCGCTCTATCAGGAGACCCGGCATGGCTGATGTCGTCCTCAGGAACCTCGCCAAGCGCTTCGGCGACACCCAGGCTTTGGCCGACCTCGACCTTTCGATCCGCGACGGCGAGTTCGTCGTGCTGCTCGGGCCGACCGGCGCCGGCAAGACGACGACGCTGCGGCTGATCGCCGGCCTCGAAAAGCCCGATAGCGGCGGCATCGAGATCGGCGGCCGCAATGTCGCGGCCGAAGCGCCGGCCGAACGCGACGTCGCCTTCGTCTTCCAGCAATATTCGCTCTATCCTCATATGACGGTTTACGAGAACCTCGCCTTCCCGCTGAAGGCGCCGGTCCGCAAGCTGAGCCCCGAGGAGATCGACCGGCGCGTGCGCGAAGTCGCGCGCATGGTCCGGATCGACCATAAGCTGGAGAACCGCTCGACCAGGCTTTCCGGCGGCGAGATGCAGCGTGTCGCGATCGGCCGGGCGCTGGTGCGCCGGCCGGCGATCTATTTGATGGATGAACCGCTCTCCTCGCTCGATGCCAAGTTGCGCGCCGAACTGCGCCTGGAGCTGAAGCGCATCCAGAAGGAACTGGGCTCGACGCTGCTCTATGTCACTCACGACCAGGTGGAAGCCATGACCATGGCCGACCGCATCGGCATCGTTGCCGAGGGACGGCTGATGCAAGTGGGAACGCCGCGCGAGATCTACGGCAATCCCGCCAACCTGCATGTCGCCGCCCGCCTCGGCCAGCCGCATATCAACCTGTTGCCGGCCGACCTGCTTCCCGGCGGTCAGCCGCCGGCTGGCACGAAAACCGTTGGCGCGCGCACCGAACATCTCGACATCATTGTCGGCAAGGAAGCCAATGCCGAGATCGACTGGATCGAGCATCTCGGCGACCAGAACCATCTGCACATCAAGGCTGGCAATCACAAGCTCGTCACACTTGCGGATCCATATCTGGCGATCGCGCCGGGCGACCGGATCAGCCTGACGCTGCGCGATCCGCTTTATTTCGATGCGGCTGGACAGCGCCTGTCCTGACCGGCAAACAGCGTGATGATGGCATGAAAAACAAACAGACGGGTCTCAATCGATGAAACACTTCTTCAACCGCAGGGAAAACATCGTCACCGAAGCCTTGGACGGTCTGCTTCTGACGAGCAGCAAGGGTCGTCTTGCCCGCCTCGACAGCTTTCCCGACATCAAGGTGATCCTGCGCGCGGACTGGGACAAGTCGAAGGTGGCGATCATCTCCGGCGGCGGCGCCGGTCATGAGCCCTCCCATGCCGGCTTCGTCGGTAAGGGCATGCTGACGGCTGCCGTATCCGGCGAGATTTTCGCCTCGCCGACCGTCGATGCCGTGCTGACGGCGATCCGCGCCGTCGCCGGCGAAAAGGGCGCCCTGCTGATCGTCAAGAACTATACCGGCGACCGGCTGAATTTCGGCCTCGCCGCCGAGAAGGCGCGCGCCGAGGGCTTCGACGTCGAAATGGTCATCGTCGCCGACGATATCGCCATCCCCGGCATCAACCAGCCGCGCGGCGTCGCCGGCACGCTGTTCGTCCACAAGATCGCTGGCTATCACGCCGAAAGGGGCGAGGACCTGAAGACGGTCGCAGCCCATGCCGCGGCTGCGGCCGGCGATATCGTCTCGCTCGGCATGTCGCTTTCCACCTGCAGTGTGCCCGGCCAAGCCCATGAGGACCGTCTCGGCGAGAACGAAGGCGAACTCGGCCTCGGCATCCATGGCGAGCCCGGCGTCGAGCGCATCGCGCTGCAGCCGGTCGCCGATATCGTCTCCACCATGGTGGCGCGCCTATCGCCTGCGCTGCGCGAAGGGGCAAGCCACTGCCTCCTCATCAACAATCTCGGCGCCGTGCCGCCGCTCGAAATGACCGTCATCGCCAACGTCGTGCTATCCTCGCCGCTTGGCCGCCGCGTCCGGCTGATCATCGGCCCGGCGCCGATGATGACGGCGCTCAACATGAACGGCTTCTCGCTGTCGCTGATCCGGCTGGACGCCGTGCGTGAGGCAGCGCTGACGGCAGCGGTCGAGCCACATGCCTGGATGCCGGCCGTCGAACGCCACGAGATCGAGGTCATCGCCGCACCGAGAACATCAGCCGGCTTGAACGGCGCCAATGGCACGGCCGGGGAGAATGACCATAACCGGCGCCTGATCACAGCGCTCTGTGAGCATCTGATCTCGCAGGAAAGCGAACTCAACCGCCTGGACGGCCGCGTCGGCGATGGTGATACCGGCTCGACGGTGGCCTCAGGCGCCCGCAGCGTGCTGGCCCGCCTCGACACGCTGCCGCTCGACCGGCCGGCGGCAACGCTTGCCTCGCTCGGCGATATCCTCGGCACCAGCATGGGCGGATCGAGCGGCGTGCTGCTGTCGATCTTCTTCACCGCCGCAGCAAAGGCGATGGCTGACAAAGCCGATATATCAGCAGCCCTTCTTGCCGGGCTCGACAGGATGACGTTCTATGGTGGAGCCGCAGTCGGCGATCGGACGATGGTCGATGCGCTGTCGCCTGCCCTGCAGGCGCTCGCATCCGGCGATGTCGTCGCTGCGGCAAAGGCAGCGGCAGCGGGTGCCGAGTCGACGAAGACGATGACGAAGGCGAGAGCCGGACGCGCCTCCTATGTCGGCGAAAGGGATCTGGCGGGCGTTGCCGATCCCGGCGCCGTCGCGGTTGCCGGCGCGTTCGGCGTGGTGGCAAGCCTCGCCTGACTGGCGTGAAATTCAAAAGCCCGCGGGAGGCGCGGCGACAGGGAGGATGGCAGTGCAGGCGGAACCGGTGCTTGTGGCAGGATTGATCGAGGTGTGCCGCGCGACGATCGCGGAAAACAGCGATCACCTCTGTGCGCTCGATCGCGCCATCGGCGATGGCGATCACGGAACCAATATGCGGCGCGGCTGCGAGGCGGTGAGCGCCGAAGGCGAGAGCCTGTCCAGCCTGCCCTTCCCCGACGCCATGGAAAAGATCGGCCTGACGCTGGTGATGAATGTCGGCGGTGCGGCCGGGCCGCTCTACGGCACGCTGCTGATGGAGATCGGCCGCGAGCTTCGCAAGAGCAACGAAAAGCCCGATTTTTCGCAGGTGCTGAAACAGGCGATCGATGCCGTCGCGAGACGCGGTCGGGCGCATGCCGGCGACAAAACCCTGCTTGACGTGCTCTATCCCGTGCATGCAGCACTCGCCAGCCGCTCTCCGCTCGGCGCAATCGCCCGCAGGGCCGAGCGTTCTGCCAACCGCACCGCTGACATGAAGGCGATGCGCGGGCGCGCCGCCTATCTCGGCGACCGCTCGATCGGCCACGTCGATCCTGGCGCATCCAGCTGCGCGTTGCTGACCACGGCGATCTGCCGCTATCTCGGGGAGCATCGTCCACAATGAATGGGAAGACCGCAAATGTGGGTATCGTGATCGTCTCCCACTCGCCGCTGGTGGCCCGGGGCATCGCCGACATGGTCAGGCAGATGGTGGGCGACTGCGTGCCGCTCGCTTGGTCGGGCGGCAACGTCCATGGCGAGCTCGGCACCGATCCCGCGGGTATCCTGAAGGCGATCGAGGCGGCCTGGTCCGATGCCGGCGTCGCCGTCTTCGTCGATCTCGGCGGCGCAGAAACCAACAGCGAGATGGCGATCGAAATGCTGGGGCTTCCCCGCTCGGCCCTCGTCTCCATCTGCAACGCGCCTTTGGTCGAAGGCGCAGTCATCGCCGCTGCCGAGGCGTCGGGGGGCGCCTCGCTGGCTAAAGTCGTCGCCACAGCCGAGGAATTGTCCCCCTGATGACGAACGGATTGCGTCGAGAGAAACAGGAGCCCGAGCAATTGCCCGAGCCATTTAAGGTGAATTGCCAGACGGAGGTCGAAGTCAAGCACGGCGTCGGGCTGCATGCCCGCCCCTCCGTTACCTTCACGCGGCTTGCCAAGTCCTTCCCCTGTTCGATCGAGATCGCCGTCAACGGCAGCGACGTCTGGCTGAACGGCAAGAGCATCATCAAGATCATGGGCGCGAAAATCCGAAAAGGATCGATCCTCCGGATTCGCGCCGACGGCATCCTCGCCGAAGAGGCGATCCGCGCGCTGAAGGAACTCATCGAGCGCAACTTCGATGAGGAAAAGAAACATGGCCGAACCGCTTAGACTGAAAGCCAAGAGCGCATCCCCGGGCATCGCATCCGGCCCCGCCTTTCTCGCGGAGGAGCCGAAGGCTCCTTCCGCTGCCGAGCGGCCGGACGCTGCCCCTGCGTCCCGAGCCGTGGGTGGATACGGCGCGCTGGAGAAGGCGATCGACATCTCGATCGGTGAACTCGAGCACCTTGCCGATGGAGCCGATGCCGAAAGCCGGGATATCATCGATTTCCAGATCGAGGTGCTGCGCGATCCGACGATCGCGGAAGCGACGGGCGCGCGCATGGAAGCCGACGGGAACGTCGTCTTTGCCTGGGCCGCCACCCTCGACGCCTATATCGGTGAACTCGAAGCGGCCGACGAAGAGCAGATGCGAGCGCGCGCCGTCGATATTCTCGACATCAAGAACCGCGTGCTCGGGGCGCTCGCCGGCACCCCGATCGCCGATTTCCCGCCTGGCTCGGTCTTCGTTGGCAAGGATATGGAGCCGAGCCGCTTTCTCGCCCATGACTGGTCGAAAGGCGGTGGCATCGCGCTGTTTGCAGGCAGCACCGCCGGCCATGTCGCCCTGCTTGCCCGGGCGCAATCGGTGCCGATGGTGGTCGGCACGGGTCGCTTTTCGGCAGCAGATGGAGATCCCGTTCGCGTTGATGGCGACGCCGGTGCGGTCGTCCTGAAGGCCGGCGGCATGCTGATCCCCTCGCCGGTGCCTGCACGAACTCCTACCGCCGACACGCAAACAGCAAGCGGCGAGCTACGCACGGCGGATGGTGTCCCGATCCTGCTCTCGATCAACATCAACGATCCCGCCGAGATCGACGCGCTCGATCCGGCAACGGCAGGCGTCGGCCTGATGCGCTCGGAATTTTCAATCACCTCGGTCGCCGATGCCGCCAATGAGGAACGGCAGCTGGCGATCTATCGCCGCGTGCTGGAGCAGGCGGGCGACAGGCCGGTAACGATCCGCATGCTCGATATCGGCGGCGACAAGCCGCTCGCCGGCCTGGAAGACCTGCCGGCTCTCGCCTCCGGCCTGCGCGGCATCCGGCTGCTGCTTGCCCGGCCAGAAATCGCCCGCGTCCAGGCCCGCGCCATGCTGCGCGCCGCCGTCTTCGGCAGGCTGTCGGTGATGCTGCCGATGGTGACCTTTCCCGACGAGATCGACAGGATGCGCGAGTTGTTCCGCGAGGAAGCCGAAAAGCTCGGCCGCCGCGCCCTGCTTCACCGGATGCCGCCGATCGGCATGATGGTCGAGGTGCCGGCCGCCGCCTTGATGCTCGACACCTTCGGGGCGGCGGCGTTCTTCTCGTTCGGAACCAACGACCTCACCCAATATCTTGCCGCCTCCGCCCGCGACGATATCGACGCCGATGCCGGCAAGGCGGCACCCGCCGTGCTCCGGCTGATTGCCCAGGCGGTGAAGCTGACCGCCGGCAAGCCGGTCAGCATCTGCGGCGACATGGCCGGCGATCCCAGCTATTTGCCGGGCTTGCTCGCCGCCGGCCTCCGGCATTTTTCCGTGGCGCCGGCCCGGCGTCCCGCGATAAGATCGGCGATCATCGGCCTCAACGCCGATGGCACCAGGGCAGCCGGAGAGTAGAATGGCGCGCGAAGACACCGAAGACGCCATTATCGCCTACAAGTCCATTCTGGCGCAGATCATCGACAACAGGCCATCGGGCACACGCCAGCGCCTCGCGACGGCGCTTGGAAAACATCGCAGCTTCGTCACCCAGATCACCAGCCCGACCTATGCAACGCCGCTGCCGGCGCGCCATCTCGCGACGATCGTCCGCGTCTGCCATTTCAGCGCCGCCGAACAGGAGCGCTTTCTCGAAGCCTATCAGGCGGCCCATCCCGGCAAGCTGCCGGATCTCGGCCATTCCGAGAAATTGCGGCACCTGTCGCTGATGGTGCCCGACTTCGGCGACGACAGGAAAAACCGCCTTCTGGAAGAGGCGATCTCCGATCTGGTGCAGAAGATCGTCGCGATATCGGGTGCGGAATGACAAGTGAGCTGGTTGACGTAACGTAATGCTTTTGGCCTTGGGAAGGGCTTGATGAAGAAGTTCTTGAACACTGCGGACACCATGGTCGCGGAAAGCGTCGAAGGCTTCGTGCGCGCCCATGAAGCCTTGGTCGTGTTCGGGCCCGAGCGCAAATGCATCCGCCGCCGCCATCTCACCCCTGGCAAGGTGGCGCTTATATCAGGCGGCGGCGCCGGCCATGAGCCGATGCATATCGGCTTCGTCGGTCATGGCATGCTGGATGCCGCCTGCGTCGGCCATATCTTCACCTCGCCGACGCCGAGCCAGATCATCGCTGCGATTGAAGAGACCGATACCGGCGCCGGCTGCCTGCTCGTGGTCAAGAACTATGACGGCGATCTGATGAATTTCGAAATGGCGATCGAGATGGCCGGCGACCGCCACAACATCGACATGGTCGTCGTCAGCGACGATATCGAGACATCAAGGACCGGCGAAGGCAATGGCCGGCGCGGTGTTGCCGGAACGCTGATCGTCGAAAAACTCCTGGGTGCTGCGGCCGAACGCGGCATGTCGCTTGCCGAATTGAAGCAGCTCGGCAAGGGATTGAACACCCGCATCCGCTCGATGGGTGTCGCGCTGAACGGCGTGACGGTGCCGCAGACCGAGCGCACGACGTTTGCGCTCGGACCTGGCGAGATGGAAATGGGCGTCGGCATCCATGGCGAACCCGGCCATGCCAGGCAGCCCTTCGCCGCCGCCGACGCGATCATCGGCCATCTCTGCGAGACCATCGCCGGCGACATCGCAGTGACGCCGGACGCAAAAGCACTGCTCTTCGTCAACGGCCTCGGCGGTACGCCGCCGGCCGAACTCTACCTCGCCTATAGCGGCGCCCGCCGCTTCATCGAGGAGAGAGGTATCCCGATCGAGCGCTCGCTTGTGGGAACCTACGTCACCTCGCTCGACATGCAGGGGCTGTCCGTCACCCTTGCTTTGCTGACCGACGAGGAGATCGCCCTCTGGGAGGCGCCGGTGGCAACGGCGGCTTTGCGTTGGCCATGACCACGTCCGTCAGATGTAAAGCGCTGCCATCTTCCTCCAGGCGCCGGCGCGGTGGGCGCGTCCATCCCAGACATGCAGCTGATGGCCGACATTCTTGTCCGCGAGCAGCCGGCTGAGATAGCGGTTGTTGTCAAGGAAAGGGTCGGCGTCGCCAATGGTGAGAACGATATCGCGCTCACGCAGCCTGTCGAGCCGCCAGTCGCTGCCGAGCCCTGGAAGAAAATGCGCCGGCGTGTGGAAATAGACGCTGTCATCGTAATAGCCGTCGAACAGGTCGCCGAAGGATTCCACCTTCATCGTCAGATCATAGCGGCCGGAAAAGGCGACGAGCTTGTGGAAGAGATGCGGATGACGAAAGAACAGGCTTGCCGCCTGGAAGGCGCCGAGGCTGCAGCCGTGCACGATGGTGCAGACATGCGGGTTCTTCGCCGCCATCAGCGGCAGCACTTCGTGCAGGATATAATCCTCGAAGGCGCCATGCCGGCGGATGCGCTCGGCCGGGTGGTGGTGGAAGGCATAGAAGGTCTCGGCCGCCAGTCCCTCGATGCAATAGAGCTGAAGTTGTCCGGCTTGCAGCTTGTCGGCAAGGCTTCCGACCAGGCCGAGCTGCTCATATTCGAAGAAGCGCCCGTCGCGCGTCGGAAAGACCAACACCTTGGCGCCGGCATGGCCGAACACCAGCATCTCCATGTCTCGATGCAGCCGCTGACTGTACCAGCGCAGATATTCGCGGTTCATGGCACCCTGAAAAACTGTCCCACCTTGTCGCGGAGAACCGCCTCTTGCTCAGCGCTGCCAGGATAGTCGAAATGCCCCGCATCCAGGATGAAGATTTCATTAAATTTTGGTATCGCATTCGCGACAGCAAACTGGCAGGGCGGTGCCACCGCAGGATCGAACAGCGCAACCGCCGTCAGCATCGGCACCTTGATCCGGGAAGCAGCGTTAGCCGCATCGTAAAGGCGAAGCGTCCCAAGCACATCCGGGTGTTTCTTATGATATTCCTGCACCGATTGTGCGCTGCCGACGCTCGGCAGCATCAGCCGCAGCGGTTGATGCCCGAAGCTCGGCAGCGCCAGATGGCCACGATCGATGCGCTCGTCATAGGCGATCGCCATCGCCCCGATGCCGCCGCCGAAGCTGATGCCGCTATAGCCGATATGCCCTGAAAGCCAGGGATAAAGTGCCGTAAGCGTCGAAACGGCGAGCCAGATATCCTCGACGCAGCCGCCAATGATATAGGCCTCCGGTCTGTCGATGTCGTGCAGCACGTGCCAGGATGGGTTCTCGGAGATCGGCGGATGGGCACTGAGCGACAGCCCGCGGCAGCAGGGAAAGATGAGCGCCGTTTCCTCGACCGGTAGGTCGAAATCAGGACGATCCCGTCCGCCATAACCGTGCCCGACGACGAGGCCGCGCCGCACCTGCCCCGCACGCGGCAGGAGCAGCCAGCCGCCGATTCGGAACTCGCCGGTCGAGAGATAGACGAGGTCGAGCACATGCCAGTCGGGATGAGTGATCCGGCTGCGGGAAAGCATCGGCTGCGGATCGACCGTCAGCGCCTTGAGATAACGCGCCTGCCAGAAATCGTCGAAACCCTCGGGCTCATCCGGCGGCTCGATCGCGAGAAGCTCGTCGAGCTTCATGCCGTAGGTCGGATCGAAGGCGAAGGGATGTGTCTTGGGAATGCTCATCCAAGGCTTGTCTCGTGAAAAAGCCGGCGGCGCAAGGCTTCGCCCGCGCCAGCCGATAAACCCTGCTTGAATACCGGACACCTTTACGCGGCGTCAGTCGCCTCGTATCGCCCGGATGTGACGAAGAGCCTGCGGCCAACGGCGTGCGCAGTCTCCAGATGGGCGTTCGCATGGTCCGGTCCGGTTTCGAGCATGAACTCGGATGTCACGACGCGGGCGCCGCAATAGTCGAAGATCCCGTGATCGATCTGCGTCTTCATCGCGCCGAAATAGCCGTGCCGCGTATAGGTCCCCGCATCGGCGCCGCCGAGGCCGACCAGATGCACCGGCAGGCGGCCAAGCAGCTTCACCAGCCCGGCATCCGCGCGATCGTCGTAAGCCCAGCCATTCGTGAACACCCGGTCGATCCATCCCTTGAGCAGCCCCGGCATCGACCACCAGTAGACGGGATAGACAAGCACCAGCGCATCGGCGCGGTCGATCCTTGCCTGCTCGGCGGCAACGTCGGCGGGCAGCGCCCCTTCCCTCAGATGCAGGGCGATATCGGCCGCGGTGAACCGGGGATCGAAGCCCTCGGCCGCGAGATCGGCGATCTCGACGGAATGGCCGGCGTCGGAGAGCGTGATACCCTCGGCAAGATGCGCGGCGACGCCGTGGGTGAGCGACCGGGGATCGGGATGCGCGACGACGATGAGCGCGTGCATGGCAAAAACTCCTGCTGAATGATTGCGGACGGAAGTCGCGGGCTGTATACCTTTGGTAAGCTACTTTCAGTAAGTTACTTTTGGTATATAGTGATGTCAAGCGCCGAAACAACAGATCAGCCGACCGATCCGCAGCGGCGCCGCCGCCTGTCGCGGCAGGACCGGCATCGCCAGCTTCTCGACGTCGCCTGGCAGATTGCCCGCGACGAGGGAACGGAAGCGCTGACCCTTGGCCGGCTTTCCGAGCAGGCGGGCGTGACGAAACCCGTGGTCTACGATCATTTTGAAACCCGCCCCGGCCTGCTCGCAGCGCTCTACCGCGAATTCGACGCCCGCCAGACGACAGTGATGGACGCAGCCCTTGCGGCAAGCCAGCCATCTCTCGCCGACCGGGCCGCGGTCATCGCCGCCTCCTATGTCGACTGCGTGCTTCTCCAGGGCCGCGAAATCCCCGGCGTCATTGCCGCGCTCGCTGGCTCGCCGGAACTCGAAAGGATCAAGCGCGAATATGACGCGGTCTTCATCGAGAAATGCCGCATCGCGCTTTCGCCCTTCGCCGGCGCCGGCACGATCGCCGCGCCCGGCCTCTGGGCCATGCTCGGTGCTGCCGAAGCCCTCTCCTATGCCGCCGCGTCGGGCGACATCACCGCCGTCGAGGCAAAGAACGAACTCTTCGAAACCATCGTCGCGATGGTGGCGAGAAGTATGGGCGGCGGTACGCATCCCGATCACCTGCGCAATACGGCCGGCCTCGCATCACGATGATCCGGCGGGAATACCTGTATCGAATCCACCGCCGGCTTCGCCATGCAACTCGTTTATTTCCCGACCCTGGCGAGCGACGCGACGGCCGTCTTCTCGCACCTAATGATGCATGCTGCGCACAAGCTGAACGGCCCGACCTGCGCCCATGCTATTCTGACGACGGCCGAACTCATCGAAGTCTTGCCCAAGGCGTCTGCTTCAAAGGAGACAATGCCATGACCATGCTCTTCAAAATGCTCACAAGTGCCGGCTCGGAATCCCTGAACCGCGACCGGCGCAGGTTCCTGACCACCGCGGCGATCGGGATCGCCACCGCGGGCGCGACCAGCCTGTTTCCGTCCTATCCGGCATCGGCTGCCACGGGAGATGCGATCCGCCCGTTTCGCGTCGACACTCCCGAGGCGGACCTCCTCGACCTTCGCCGGCGCGTGCTGGCAACACGCTGGCCCGAACGCGAGACGGTCGACGACCAGTCGCAGGGCATACAGCTCGAAAAGATCAAGCCGCTCGTCGATTATTGGGGCACCGGCTACGACTGGCGAAAGGCGGAAGCGAAGCTGAACGCGCTGCCGCAATTCATCACCGAGATCGACGGCATAGACATCCACTTCATTCACGTCCAATCGAAACATCCGAATGCCCTGCCCGTTATCATCACCCATGGCTGGCCGGGATCGGTATTCGAAAACCTCAAGATCATCGGCCCGCTCACAGATCCGACCGCTCATGGCGGACGCGCCGAAGATGCGTTCGACGTGGTCATTCCGTCGATGCCGGGCTATGGCTTCTCCGGCAAGCCTACCGGCACCGGCTGGGGGCCGGACCGCATCGCGCGGGCCTGGGCGGAACTGATGAAGCGCCTCGCTTACAGCAGCTACGTCGCCCAGGGCGGCGACTGGGGCTCGCCGGTCTCCGGCGCGATGGCACGGCTCGCGCCACAAGGTCTGCTCGGCATCCACATCAACCTGCCGGCTGTCGTGCCGCCCGAAGTTGCCGCGGTGCTCGCCGCGGGCGGGCCGGCGCCGCAGCGACTCTCCACCGAGGAACGCGCGGCGTTCGATGCCCTCAGCGCCGCAGCCAAGATGGGGAACAGGTCCTATGCCACGATGATGGGCACGAGGCCGCAGACCATCGGCTACGCCATATCGGATTCCCCGGCCGGCCTTGCGGCATGGACGCTCGGTCATCCAGGCTTCACGCACTGGACCTACGACAGCAGCGATCCCGAAAAGTCTCCCGACGAGGTGCTCGACGACATCACGCTTTACTGGTTGACCAACAGCGCCGCTTCCTCGGCCCGGATCTACTGGGAATATGGCGGCGGGCGCAGTCCCGTCCTTGCTGCCGGGGAGAAGACCTCCAAGATCGCGCTTCCGGTCGCCATCACCGTCTTTCCTGGGGAGAGCTATCAGGCCCCGGAGACATGGGCCCGTCGCGCCTATCGCAACCTTATCTATTTCCACAAGGTCGACAAGGGCGGCCACTTCGCTGCCTGGGAGCAGCCGGAGCTCTTCTCCGCCGAGCTTCGAGCAGCGTTCAGGCCGCTGCGCAGACCGATATGAGAGGAGCGGCGGCCCCTCGCCGATCAGGGATGCTGCCGCCTGGTATGATTGTCCATGATCGGCACCGGGATCGCCTCCCTTGGCGCCAAGCTCACGGATTCCAGCCGCCGCTGCCATAGGGACGCGTGATGATTTCGAGCAGATGGCCGTTCGGATCTTCGAAATAGACCCCGCGCCCACCGTCGTGGTCATTGGTCTCATCAGGCTTCCGCTGACCGGGGTCGGCCCAGTAGCTCAGGTTCCGCTCGCGAATTCGATTGAATATCGCCTCGAATTCAGCGTCACCGACCAAGAAGGCGTAGTGTTGGCGGACGATCTGACCTTCCGTTTCCATATAGTCGAGATTGGCGTCGTTGTCGGTCGTGACCATGTGGAACGGCCCCCAGCGCCTCGGCGCCGGCAGTCCTAACATATCGGCCAGGAAATCTGCCGAGGCCTTGCTGTTGTGAGCCGACAGGATGGTATGATTGAAGTGGATGGCCATAGTGGTTTCTCGCAAACGAAGGGGCCCGCAAACTCGATGCAGGCTCGCCGGGTTAACACCCGCGGCCGCCTCTTGTTCCGAACTTCGACCGCGCCTCTCCGCCTTCAAATCTCTCTCGAAACGAGGTAGACTCCACCGGTGGAGGGGCCACGACAAATGGTACGAAACACGCTCCCCATGCGCTGGAATTCCAGAGACCGGGAGACCGGAGGGGGTGGCATGAACGAGGCGAACGGCAATTTGCGCGACAGTTCAGGCGCGGCGGTGCGGCCGCCGATCGCCTGGGCGCTGACGGTCGCCGCCGGGCTTGCGCTCGACTGGCTCTATGCGCTGCCGCTCCTGCCGGCGGCCATGCCTGCCGGCGAGCTTGGCGGCATCGTGTTCCTCGCCGGCCTGGCGCTGCTGATCTGGGCGGCAGCAACCTTCCGCCGGGCGGGGACACAGGTCCAGCTCAGCCGGCCGACGACGACGATCGTCGACGAAGGCCCCTATCGCTTCACGCGCAACCCGATCTATATCGGCATGTTCCTCGGCCTCATCGGCCTCGCAATCGCTTTCGACAGCCTGTGGCTCATCATCCTGTTGGCGCCGTTCTACCTCGTCATCCGCTACGGCGTGGTCGCCCGCGAGGAGGCCTATCTCGAGCGGAAATTCGGTGACGTCTATCTCGCCTACAAGGCCCGCATCAGGCGGTGGCTGTAGCGAGACGAAGAAGCGTCGACCTGCTGAAACCCGAAATGACGGAACGGGTCGAGACACGACCCTCGCGGCATCATGGCCATCGCCAAAGCAAGCCGGCAAACGGCATCGCCGCTTCGCCGGCCGCTGGGATCAGTTCGTGTTCTGCCCCGCCGCCTCGATGATCAGCCGGGCGATCTCGTCAGGGTGGGAGATCAGCGACAGGTGGCTGGCCTTCACCTCTATCGTCTTCGCCCCCATGCGCTTGGCCATGAAGCGTTCGAGATCCGGGTTGATCGTCCTGTCCTCGGTGGAAACGGCATACCAGCTTGGCTTCGAGCGCCACGCCGCCTGCGTCGTCTTGCCGGTCAGCAGCGCCTTCTGGAACGGTTCCTGCACGGCATAGAGCACCTTTGCCTTGGCTTCCGGCAGGTCGCCGGCAAAGTCGCGCAGGAAGGCGGCCTCGCTGAGGCGTCCCTCATCGCCGTCGAAGACGATGCCGGCGGAAGCCGGCGGCGTCGGGAAGGTTTTGGCGAGAGCGGTATAATCCTCGCCGGCATCCGGGGCGCGTGCAGCGACATAAACGAGCGCCGAAACATTCGGATGCACGCCGGCCTCAGTGACCATCATGCCGGAAAACGAATGCCCGACCAGAACCGTCGGGCCATCCTGCCGGTCGAGCACCCGCTTCACGGCAGCGACGGCCTCGGGCAGCGTCGTCAGCGGGTTTTGCACCGTTGTGGCATTGAGCCCGGCCTCCTGCAGGCGCGCGATCACCTCGGTCCAGCACGAGCCGTCGGCAAACAGCCCGTGCGCCAGCACGACGTTGCGCGCCTTAACGGAAGCGGATGTCGCGGCCATACCGCGGGTAGCAAGCAGAGAAGCGGCGGCGCCGGCAACAAGGGCAGCCGAGAAAGTCCGTCTGTTCATCATCATGATCTGGTTCCTTGTGCGTCCAGGAATTGAAGGATCAAAAGCATGTCGGCTCGGGACCGAAGACCCGAAGCCAAGTCAAAATCGGTTGGTCTGTGATGCCATGTCGGCACGGTTTGCTTTGCCCGGCGCGAGGCGTCGGCCTTCGCCGCGTTGCGGCTCCCGCCGTATTCAAATCGGTATTTGAAGGGGCTTCGTGTATGCAGAAGCCTGCTTGCTGGGGATTTATTATTCCCATCCGATATAAAGTCAATTATTGAATACGTAACACCTCCGTGATGCCATAAGTGTATACGCTGAGCGGGCGCATCAATCGCATTTGCATACACGATCGATCGAGCCGTCGATGTTGAAACAGATCGGAGATAACGGAATGGCGAATGGTTTTGAAACCGAGGATGACGGCGATGATCGCGGGTTGCTCTCCGACCGCATTCGCAACGCCCTGACCGACGAGATCGCCACCGGCACGCTGGCGGCCGGCGCAGCATTGGACGAACAGCAGCTTGCCGATCGTTTCGGCGCCTCCCGCACGCCGGTTCGGGAAGCTTTGCGTCAGCTGGCGGCGGGCGGCCTCGTCGAGCTTCGCGCCCGGCGCGGCGGCGTCGTCGCCCGCATGACGCCGGAGCGCATCATGGAGATGTTCGAAACGGTAGCCGAAATCGAGGCCGTATGTGTCAGGCTCGCCACCTACCGCATGACACCGCTGGAGCGCAGCCACCTGATCGAACTGCACGATCTCTCAGAGCCGACCGTCGAAGCCGGAAATTTCGATGCCTATGACAGCTTCAACCGCCAATTCCATGAAGCCATCTATCACGCCACCCACAATAGCTTCCTTGCCGAACAGGCGATCGCCGTGCGCAACCGCCTGAATGCCTTCCGGCGCACGCAGTTGCGTCAGGGCGAACGGCTCCGCCGATCCCGGGACGAACACGAGGCAATCATGCAGGCGATCGCCGAAGGCGACGGTGAGATGGCATCCCGGCGCATGCGCGCCCACATGCTGAACGCCGCCACCTCGCTCAGCCGCTTCATCGAAACCAACAAGCCGGGGGGAGCCTGACGTTCTTACGGCACGGGGCAGCGGTATTTATCGGCGATCAACGTCGTCATCAGCTCGTCGCCGGTGGCCTCGCGATGCCGGGATTTTCTTCCAGGAATGTACCCAACGTATTGCCGATTGCTTCCGCGGTCGTTCCAACTGGCACACAGACGTTTACCCCAACAGAGTTGGCAAAATACGCCGACTTCACCATTGCTTTCGGCGCAGGAACGACTTCGGTGAAAATACGGCGGGAATCTTTGCTGAAACCGTTGCCAATAGGGTGGCGATAAGAATGCCCGACATCACATCTCCAAAGCTCGCGATGGCGGAGCTTCGATCGGGAAAGTGTCGGAAATTAGCTTCAAACGTGTCATCTTTTTTTCTGCAACTACATGTCGCAGCATCCGGCCAGCCTGCGGATCACTGAGCCCGAGGATGTCTTCCTGGCGCTCACCTCCTATCCGCCCGGCGATGGCGCCGGCGAACCTCAACTCACCAGGTTCCGTCAAGCCATTGCCGATGCGTTCAGCCAACGCAGCGGCGTGCTTGAGGTCCGCAAAGAGACCGCGCTGTTCCTGAGCAGAAAGACGGCCTGATTGCTGTCGTGGGGCGTTCAGACCTTCTCTTTCTTCCTGATTTTTTCCTTCGGTTCTACCGGTGCATCGGGCCTCGGCGCCAACAGCTTGCGCAGTGACGAGATCTTGTCCTTCACCAGCGGCCGGAAACGCGTGGCGCGATAGGGCATGTCGGCCGCTCCGTAACCTTCCGGCCCGTCATCATTGCCGCGGTTGATCTCCGCGAGCTTCACCCCGATGAAGGTGCCGTCGATATAATGGGTATATTCGCCCACCCAGCGGATCGTATAGATCTCGCCTTTGCGGATCAGCTGGTCGATGCTGACATGCTTGAAGGTGTCGTTGATGCAGACGACCTTCTGGCCGACATGGAAATCATAGCTCATGGATCAAACTCTCGAAACGCAATCGGCTCGCCGATCTATAGCGTGCCCTGCGGCAGGGATGAACCGTTTTTTGGCAGCCGAGCCCGATGCTGCGACATCAGCCGCAACCCGCGCCGCATGGCTTAGGCGATATGCATCAATCGCAATAGGCCTTGCCGCTCTTGCGGGAGCGAAGATCGAAGTGGAAGTGGTTCCAGTGCTCCGGGTTGCTGCCGGGGCCGAGCACGGTGTTGAAATAGCGGCAGCTGTCGCTGCGCACCGCCTTCAAAAGCCGCCCTTCGCGCAGCGAGAACAGGCCCTTCTTGCGCACGTCGATCTCGTGGCCGTTCTTCAGCACGAACTTGCCGACGTCGATGGCGTTGCCGCGGGCGTGTTCCGACATCGGATTGTATTTCTGCCGGCTGTTGTTCATGCGTCGGCAGGAATAGCCGCCGAGCGGCTGGATCGTCTTGATGCCGGACCAGTAACGGTAGCGGGCGGACGGCGCCAGTTCGTTCTTCACCCATTTGGCGAAGGCAAGCGTCACCTGGCAGTTCAGCGTCACGGCGGGGCGGACGCCGATATTGCCGGAAAGCCCCTTCAGCGACACCGGGTAGGGCACCTGGCAGGCTGGCCCGTTCGAGATCGGCGGCTTGTTGTCGAAGAGTACGCCCATGCGTTTCAGCTCGCGTCGGCAGGCAAGCTCGGAGGACGGCATGACGCTGGGATCGACGGGCGCCGCCGGTTCGCTCATCATCGGATTGTTCGGCCGCAGCATCGCGACCTCTTCGCTCTCGTCCTCTTCGGGAAGACGGGTCGGCGCCACCACAGGGCTGCCGTCGTTCCAGGCGGGCGCCCGGCTCATCTGTGCCTCGGCCGCCGGCTGCGGCATCGCCTGCGGCGCGGGCTGGGGTATCGGCTGGTTGAGCTGCGTTGGATTATCGGTGCCGATGCCGTCGACAACCGGCTCGGTGGCGTTGCCCTCGGCAATCTGCTGCTGTTGTTCCTGCGCCAGCCCAACGACCGGCTCCGCCCCGAGATCGTCATCCATGTTGACGCCGCCGGACGGGATCGCAAGCGCCTGCGTGCCGCCCCAGTTGCCGCTCGGTTGGCCTGCCGCCAGCGCCTCGTCGCTGTCGATCATCGGCAGCCTGCCCCCCTGCGCCGGTGCGGCCCGCGCCCCCGGAGCGGTCCGCGCCGTCTGGCCGGTGCCGGCAAGGTTTGGCGTATCAAG
>NZ_VSZV01000020.1:0-794 GCF_008919455.1 Rhizobium sp. PEPV16 | reverse complement strand
AATCCTTTGCCGGTCTTGACGGACGAAAGGGCGCCGAACGCTACGGCGATGCAGGATGGTATCGCCTCAAGACCGGCGCGGCGGTCCTTGAAAATGCCCTGACGGTCCTGGACTGCAAGCTAGAAACCGCATTCCACTACAATTCCCATGCCGTTTTGGTCGGACATGTCTGCGCGATGGAAATCCGGCAGGGCATAGGGCCGCTGCTCTACTGGCGCGGCGGCTATCATGAACTTCCGGCGGAGGTTGATCAAAACGGCCTAATCTAGGCACGGACAAAACCCTGCAGGCGCCGCTCGAACGGTGGCTGGCGAAAACCGCAACTGAAATCGCCCGCCTCCCAGGCTCAAGAATTCTATCACCAAGGCGGTCAGAAAGGCGACCAATCTTCGCAGCCCAGTCGCTGGCATGCCCAACCCTTCTTTCCGATCGCATCGTTATTTTCGCCGACACCGTTTTCGACATCGCTGCGTACGTTTTCGAGTGTTGTTCCGAGCCATCCCTTCCTGCCAAAGAGATCGTGATTTTGGCCCGGCCCGTAGATGACGTCACTGACGGCGTTAGACAGTGTCCGCATCGTCCAGCCGTTCTTCCCTACGAGATCGTTGTTATCGCCAAAGCAGCCATCGCCTCCAAAATCTCCTTCGACGCATTTCTGCAACTCGCGCAGTGTCAGGCGCACCGCGATGCAAGCCGCCGCGGCGTAGGGCTGCGCACCCGTTTCAGCCACACATTGGACGGCTATGCGCTGTTCAGGATTGAGACCCGCGCCAAGCATCTTGCTGCCGGCGCAG
>NZ_VSZV01000064.1:0-2453 GCF_008919455.1 Rhizobium sp. PEPV16 | reverse complement strand
TCGAGGGCGTCTATGCCGAGATGCCGCCGCATATCCGCCGCCAGCGGCAGAAGGCGGGGTACTGACATGGCCAGGATGACGATGATCGAGGCCGTGCGCAGCGCCATGGACGTCTCGATGGCACGTGACGACAACGTCGTCGTTTTCGGCGAGGATGTCGGTTATTTCGGCGGCGTCTTTCGCTCGACGCAGGGCCTGCAGGCAAAATACGGCAGAACGCGCTGCTTCGATACGCCAATCAGCGAATCCGGCATCGTCGGCACGGCGATCGGCATGGCCGCCTATGGGCTGAAACCCTGTGTCGAAATCCAGTTCGCCGATTACATGTATCCGGCCTATGACCAGCTGACGCAGGAGGCGGCACGTATCCGCTACCGTTCCAACGGCGATTTCACCTGCCCGATCGTCGTGCGTATGCCGACCGGCGGCGGTATCTTCGGCGGCCAGACACACAGCCAGAGCCCGGAGGCGCTTTTTACCCATGTCTGCGGGCTGAAAGTGATCGTGCCGTCGAATCCCTATGACGCCAAAGGCTTGCTGATCGCGGCGATCGAGGATCCAGACCCCGTGATGTTCCTGGAGCCGAAGCGCCTCTATAACGGCCCCTTCGACGGCCATCACGAGCGGCCGGTGACGCCCTGGTCGAAACACGACCTCGGAGAGGTGCCGGACGGCCACTACACCATCCCGATCGGCAAGGCCGAAGTGCGGCGCGCCGGCTCGGCGGTGACGGTGGTTGCCTACGGCACCATGGTGCATGTGGCGCTTGCTGCGGCCGAGGATGCCGGCATCGATGCCGAGGTGATCGATCTCAGAAGCCTGCTGCCGCTCGATCTGGATACAATCGTCAAGTCGGTCACCAAGACCGGGCGCTGCGTTGTCGTTCATGAGGCCACTTTAACGTCGGGCTTCGGCGCCGAGGTTGTGTCGCTGGTGCAGGAACATTGCTTCTATCATCTCGAAGCACCGGTCGTGCGTGTTGCCGGCTGGGATACGCCCTATCCGCATGCGCAGGAGTGGGACTATTTCCCCGGTCCAGGCCGTGTCGGGCGGGCGCTTGCCGAAGTCATGGAGGCCTGAGCCGTGGGCGAATTCATCATCAAGATGCCCGATGTCGGGGAAGGGGTCGCCGAGGCCGAGATCGTGGAATGGCATGTGAAGACGGGAGATCCCGTCCGCGAGGACATGGTAATCGCTGCCGTCATGACCGACAAGGCCACCGTGGAAATTCCGTCTCCCGTCAGTGGCACCGTCACCTGGCTCGCGGGCGAGGTCGGAGACCGGATCGCGGTCAAGGCCCCGCTGGTACGGATCGAGACGGCGGGAGATGTCGGCAAGGCTCAGTCCGTTGGGATTTCGCAGGCGCGGATTGCTGACGCGACCAGGACCGAAATTGCAAAACCTGCTCCGCCAGCGCCTACGGCGCCAGTGCCGACGGCGGCGCCGGCGGAAAAACCGCTTGCCGCTCCCTCCGTGCGGCTCTTCGCCAGGGAAAGCGGCGTCGATCTGAGACAAGTGCAGGCGACCGGGCCGGCCGGGCGCATCCTGCGCGAGGATATCGAGCAATTCCTGACCCATGGGACCGCGCCTGCAACGGCAAAGAACGGCTTTGCCAGGAAGATGGCGACCGAGGAGATCAAGCTGACCGGCCTGCGCCGCCGCATCGCCGAGAAGATGGTGCTTTCCGCCTCGCGCATCCCCCACATCACCTATGTGGAGGAAGTGGATATGTCCGCGCTCGAGGAGTTGCGTGCCACGATGAACGGCGATCGCAGGCCGGGCCATCCTAAGCTGACGGTTCTGCCCTTCCTGATGCGGGCGCTGGTCAAGGCCATTTCCGAGCAGCCCGACGTCAACGCCACTTTCGACGACGATGCCGGCATCATCACGCGCTACAGTGCCGTGCATATCGGCATCGCCACGCAGACGCCGGCCGGTCTGACCGTGCCGGTGGTGCGGCATGCAGAAGCACGCGGCATCTGGGATTGCGCCGCCGAGATGAACCGGCTGGCGGAAGCGGCGCGATCGGGTACTGCGACACGCGATGAGCTGTCCGGCTCTACCATCACCATCAGTTCGCTCGGTGCGCTTGGCGGCATCGTCTCGACACCCATCATCAATCATCCTGAGGTGGCGATCATCGGCGTCAACAAGATCGCCACACGACCGGTCTGGGACGGCACGCAGTTCGTGCCGCGCAAGATGATGAACCTCTCCTCCAGCTTCGATCATCGCATCATCGACGGCTGGGATGCGGCAAACTTCGTGCAGCGCATCCGAACGCTGCTCGAAACGCCAGCGCTCATTTTTATCGAAAGCTGAGATCCATGAAAGAGATCGTCTGCAAGCTCCTCGTCATCGGCGCCGGTCCGGGCGGTTATGTCTGCGCCATTCGCGCCGGACAGCTCGGCATCGATACCGTCATCGTCGAGGCCGGCAAGCCGGGCGGCACC
>NZ_VSZV01000207.1:11706-13217 GCF_008919455.1 Rhizobium sp. PEPV16 | reverse complement strand
CAGCTCTTTCTCGGAAGCCTGGCGGACCCATTCGGGAATCCAGGGCTCGCGGTAATTACCGGTGGGCACGACGATCGGAAAATCCGTCGCGAGTGACACGGCAAGATCGATATCCGCACGGCGTCCGACGCCGCCCGTCGAGCATTCGACCAGTGCCGTCACCCCGAGCTTCTTGATCCGCTCGATCTCGGGGGCCATCAGCCGAACGACGTCTTCGATCTCAGCTTCGGCATAACCGGGCTGGTCGGGCGTCCTGAGGTCGACGAAGACGTGCTCGTGCGGGAGGATCATCCCAAGTTCGGATTTGCTCTTAGGGCCGAGCGTCGTGCGCAGATGTTTCAAAGTCTCTCCCCCACGGTCGCACCGGCTTTGCGTACAGCCCTCGATCGACACTGCCGCAAAAGTAGATCGTCACGTAACGAAATCAATCGCTCACTCGGCTATAATTCCGACAACCTCATCATTGATGTCGACTTCCGACTTGCTGACCTGACTGTCGCTGGGAACTATATGCTGCATCGGCCTCTTCGGCGTCGCATCGGCTACTTCCCCTTCCCCTCCTTGGCCTGCGCCGGCCGGCTGATCGCGCGGACCTTGCCGCTGGCGCCGCCACCGCAAAAGAAGCAGTCGGCGCCGTCGGATTCGAGGCCGGAGACGCCGGTGCCCTCGGGCATTTCCAGCCGCTCCAGCACCTCGCCGGTTTCGGGGTCGATGCGTCTGACGTCGCTGTCATCGCCCTCCCAGGTGCCGTGCCAGAGCTGGCCGTCGACCCAGGTGACGCCTGTCACGACGCGGTTGGATTCGATGGTGCGGAGGATCTTGCCCGTCTCCGGGTCGATCTGATGGATCCGGCGCCCCCGGTGCTGGCCGACCCAGAGCGAGCCTTCGGCCCAGGCAAGGCCGGAATCGCCGCCATTGCCAGGCGCCGGGATGGTGGAAAGGATACGTCCGGTCTTCGGGTCGATCTTGTGAATGACATCCTCGGCAATCTGATAGAGAAACGTGCCGTCGAAAGCCGTACCGGCATGGGACGCGACCTCGATCGAGCGCACCACCTCGCCACTTGCGGGATCGAGCGCATTCAGCCTGTCACCCGAGGCGAACCAGACGTGCTCACCATCGAAGGTGACGCCATTGATGTGTTTCGCGCCTGGGAAAGGTCCGTATTCGCGGATGATCGTCGCTGTCGATTTCTTCATCTCTTCCATCCTGTTCGCCCGTAGGGCCATCTTCATCAGTCAGGCGATACTAGTCGTTTGGCAAAGGTCCCGGGAGTAACAAGATCGTCGGGAAACCAGGCAGCGGCGGGCTCATCCAGCGCCGCGCCCGCCCACGCCCGAAGGATTGCACCTTGCCCTCCCCGGCAAGCGAATCCAGCGCCCGCTGTACGGTGCGCGGGCTGGCGCCGAGCGCGATCGCCAGCGCCGAACTCGACCAGGCCTCGCCATCGGCGAGAAAGGCGAGCACCGCCCCATGCTGGCCTTCGACCAGCGGCGCCAGCACGACGGTCT
>NZ_VSZV01000207.1:1597-11676 GCF_008919455.1 Rhizobium sp. PEPV16 | reverse complement strand
GCCGAGACCTCGGCGAGCGCCTGCAGTTCGGCGCGCAGCCGTCCGATCTCGACGCGCAGCCGCGCACGATGCGATTCATCGGCATGTTTGCCGCGGAAGGCGCGCGCGACGAGCGTGCCCCTCGCCATATCCCCCGGCCAGGCTTCGGCAAGCGCGCGGGCGAGCGCGAAGAGCACCGGCCGCGTTGCCAGCGACACGGAAAGCTGATCGTCGCGCACGAGATGACGGCAGGCATCGACGACGAGCGCGCCCGAACCTAGCAGTTCTTCCACCTCTTCCAGCAGCAGCGGGCTTTCCCGCCAGCGTGAGATCAGCCGTGCCACCGGCGCGCTGAGCACGCGGGCAGCATTTTCCACCTCCGCCGTCAATACGGGCATACCGGCCTCGCGCGCCGCCTGCCTCGCCCGGTCAAGCGCCGCACGCGCCGCTTTGGTCTGCAGGCGTCTAATCGCGATACCCGCGACCACGAGCTCATGGGCAGCCCTTGCCGCCGGCGGCAGCGGCGTCGGGTCGAGTGTTTCGAGCGCCCGCTCGGCCTCGTCGAGCCGGCCGATCAGCACCAGCCGGCGAAGCTCGATATTCCTGGCATGGGCGGCATTGACCTTGTCGCCATGCGCTTCGAGCACCTTGCGCGCCGCCTCCAGCGCTTTGGGCGGCCAGGTGAGATCGCGCGAGACCAGCGCGATCTCGGCCTCGGCGACCACGCAGCGGGCTCGCGCCACCGCCTCCCGCGGGCCGAAAGCACGCGCCGCACTCTTGAGCAGCGCCTTGGCACGGACGAGATCACCGAGTTGCGCCATCGCAATGCCGCGCAATGCCAGCGCCGGCGCATCGTCGCGCAGCGCCACCCGCTTCAGCGCGCCGAGCGCATCGCCCACTGCCAGCGCCCGCGCCGCTGCCGTGATCAGCGAGTCCATTCAAATCCCGTCACACTTGTCACTCCCACCATTTCTCCACGCGGCATTAGATTTAGCGTCGACCGGCAAGCAAGCCTGCGCCGGATGCTACGACGAGAGACAGGCAAAGGAGAAGACCCATGACGGCACAGCTGAACGCAACACGCCAGCAATGGCTGGCAGCAAGGCTCAATCTGCTCAAGGAGGAGAAGGAACTGACCCGGCAGAGCGACGCGCTGGCGACGAAGCGCCAGCAATTGCCGCGTGTGAGGATCGACAAGCAATACCGCTTCGAGACCGACGGCGGCAACGTCTCGCTGAAGGATCTCTTCGGTGGGCGCTCACAGCTTCTCGTCTATCACTTCATGTTCGGGCCGGATTATACCGCGGGATGCCCGTCCTGCTCCTCGATCGCCGACGGTTTCAACGGCGTCTTCGTTCATCTTGAAAACCACGATGTCGCCTTTTGGGCGGTCTCGCGGGCGCCGCTCGCAAAGCTCAAAGCGTTCAAGCAGCGGATGGACTGGAGCTTTCCCTGGGCCTCCTCCTTCGGCAGCGACTTCAACGGCGATTTCAGCGTCTGGTTCTCCGCCGAGCAGCAGCACCAGGGCGAGGTAGATTATAACTACCGCCGCGAACCGCCCGCCCCCGAACCGCTCCCAGGCAGGACTGTCCAGGAATGGCAGCCGCGCGACAGCGAGGGCCCGATCGCCCAGATCGCCGCCATGACCGGCACCGATGTCCCCACCTACACCCGCGACCGGCCGGGCGTCAGCGCCTTCGAGCTTATCGACGGCGCCGTCTACCACAGCTATTCCAGCTATGCGCGCGGGCTGGACGGGCTCTGGGGCATGTACCAATGGCTCGACCGCGCCCCCAAGGGCCGCAACGAAACCGGCATCTGGTGGCGCCACCGCGACCGGTACGGCAAGGAGTGACGCCGATGCTGCTCTCCGCCCACACTCCAACGGGAGCCGACGGCAACGCCGCTCTCAACGCCGCCGAATGGCTCTCGCTGGCCGCCTCAGCAGACGGATCAGTTGCCAAGCCGAGCAGTGGCATCGCTAACACGGGCGGCCGGATCGCCGCCCACAGCGCCAACTGGCTGTCGCTCGCCGCCGCCCCGACATTCGGGGTCATGGCGCTGCTGACAGCCACGATCGGCAGCGCCGACATGATCTGCACGACGACGCCGGATGCCTTCCCGATCGGCGGAATGGTGCCGATGTACCTGCTGATGAGCGGCTTCCACCTGGCGCCCTGGCTACGGCTCGCCGCCGGCTGGCGGGCATAAGCCACCGATCACGCGCCGCGACGGCGCCGGTATCTCTTCTCCCCAGCGGGAGAAGAGGAGCGAGTCGCACTCCCGCTTAACCGCGTCCGGCCTTACCCATTACCAAAGCGACCAAGTTCGTGCCCCCACGTCTATAAAGTCGATCGGCCCGCCGGCAACATCGTCGTTGAAGACCGCACAGGAAAGCTTGCCGCCGAAGACGCAGCCGCTATCGATGTTGGTGCGATTTCCTGTCGTCATCGGGTTCGACATCGATGGCGTATGGCCGTGGACGAGATGTTTGCCCCAATATTCGCCTGGCTGATCCACCGGAAATCGCATCCATAGAAGATCGTCTTGGCTCTGCCGTTCCAGCGGAGTTTGCGGATCGACACCAGCATGGACAAAGATGCGATGCCGATCGACATGCACGAGCGGACGATTGGCCGCCCATTGCAGATGCTGCGGCAAAACCCTGCCGCCATAGGATATTTCGGTCTCCAGCCCGCCGTTGCCGAGCCACACGGCTCTTCTCTGACCGTCGGCATAGGCAGCGACCATCATATCCTCATGATTGCCTTTCAGGCAGATCCATCTCCACGGCTCAGATGGACCGGCAATGATCCGGTCGAGGACACTTTTGCTGTCAGGCCCGCGATCGATATAATCGCCAACGAAGACGACGGTCCCTTCAGACGTATAAGCCTCGATCCGATCGATCATCCTGTTCAGCTGATCGATACAGCCGTGGATATCACCTATGGCGAACGTGTAGCGCATGCTTCATTTTTAGCGCCTGTCGGGGCACTTGGATACGATTTCCTGTGAGAACAAGAATGACGCAGATAGAGGTGGCGCTCCCGCCGAACTACACGCCAGCGCACCGAGGCGCGCCGGCAGCAAGCCAGAGAGTCCTGCCGAAACGCAACCGCTATCTCCCCTCGACAAAACTCCGCCGGATCGCCTCCCAGCTTTCCGCATCCGGCGCCAACAGCAGCCGGCCCTCGGTCATGACAGGCCGGTAGGCCTCGCCGCTCAGCAATGCCCCGTAGCCGCCCGCCTCGCGGTGGATCAGCACGCCGGCGGCATGGTCCCAGGGTTTGAGCTCGGCGTTGAGCGAAAAGCTCACAGCGCCTGTTGCCACCGCCCGGTATTCATAGGCCGAGCAGCGCCATGTGCTGGTGCGGGCAAAGTGCAGCATGCTCCGAGCGTAGACCGGCTGCTCCTCGGCGGGAAACATATGCCGCGGCACGAAGCCGTGCATTTCCCCGATCGGCCCCGGCGGCGCGACGCTGAGCCGGGTCTGCGTGCCGTCGCGGGCAATATGCCACGCCCCCCGCCCCGGCCGGGCGGCAAGGAAGTCGCCGGTCACGGGATAGTGGATCAGCCCGGCTACGGTTTCTCCGCCGGAGACGATCGCCACGATCATGCCAAACAGCGGCAGGCCGTGGGCAAAATTCCAGGTGCCGTCGACAGGATCGATGATGACGGCGAGATCCGCATCGGCAAGCCGCGCCAATATGGCGGAGCCGGCCGAAACCGCCTCTTCGCCGATGAGCAGTGCCTCGGGAAATCGCGCCGAAAGCGCCTCGGTGAGCCGTCGCTCGGCGCCGAGATCGGCATCGGTCACCAGATCGTCGGGCGCGGTCTTGGTGCGGATGCCCTCGGCGGTGACGCCGAGGAAGCGTGGCAGGATCTCCGCCTCCGCCGCCCGGCGCATATCCTCCATGATGGCGGAGAATATGTCGTCCGACACGTCCCTCATGCCCGGCGGGCCTCGATATAGGCCTTAAGCGCGGCGGGCTGGTCGGTCTGGATGACGCTGATGCCGGCCGCCATCATCCTTCCCCAGATCGCATCGGGATCTTCAAGTGCCGCACTGTCGGTCAGGCCGCAGCAGGAGACCGGATCGAGCGTGTTGACCCAGAGGGAGATCTCGGCGTTGCGCAGACGTTCGTGCTGGCCGGCCAGCGTCTCAAGCGCATCGAACTTGGCTTCGCACATGAAGGGGCGCGCGGCGATGACTGCCTTGGCAGTCTCTTCGGCGCTCCCGACCCTGAAGAACGCCTGGCCCATGAACGGAATGCCGTCGATTCCGGGCTGCCTGGCGAGCCAAGCCAGCGCCTCCGGCGTGTCGGCGCGGGCCTTGAGATCGACCTGGTCGGCCATGCCCAGCTCTTTGACCTTGGCCGCGACGATATCAATCATCTCGAGGTCCTTGAGATCGAGATCGACGAAGATGCGGCCGCGCACGGTTTCAAGCACCTGTTCCAGCGTCGGAATGGTCTGCGTCGTAAACGCCTGGTCTGGCCCGCCATCGGCCATACGCAGTGGCAGGCTGGTGATCTCGGCGATCGTCATCTCCTCGGGGATGCGATCGATGCCGGCCATGCGCTCGAGCGTGTCGTCATGCAAGATGAACAGCACGCCATCGGCGCTCTGGCGTATATCCACCTCGACGATGTCATAGCCGCCGGCGATCGCATTCTCGATCGCGGCAAGGCTGTTTTCGGGAGCATGATGCCAGGCACCGCGATGGGCGACGATGGCGCAGGGGCGCGACGGGTCGGCAATGTGGTCGATGTATTTCATGGGACTTCCTCTAGAACAATTCCAGCAAAAGTGCGCAGCGGTGTTGCATCCGGAATTGTGTTAAAACAAAGAGATAGAACATTTCCGTGTTTCGGAGAAAAACGGAAATGTTCTAGTTTGCGCCGAATGCGCCTGGTATGGCCCTGCCGCTTTCCGCATCGAAGAGATGCAGGCGGGAGGCAGGGAAATTGAGAGAGAGTTGGCTGTGATCCGGTATCTCGACGCCGAAGGGTGTCGCGATCCTGACGACCGAGCCGCCGAGCGCGGCTGCCAGGATCGCGTGCGAGCCGAGATCCTCGCGAAACCGCAGAGCTGACGTGACCACATGTCCGTCGGCCCCGCCGCCGATCAGGATATCCTCGGGCCGGATGCCGAGATGATAGGCGCCGGTAAGCCGCGCTTGCGCCGCCACCTGCCCGTCGGCGAGCCGGAGCACCGAGCCGTCGCCGATGACCGGCAGGATGTTCATCGGCGGCGCGCCGATGAATTTGGCGACGAAGACCGAGGCCGGATGGTGATAGATCGCCTTCGGCGTGTCGAATTGTTCGATCCGGCCTTTGTTGAGAATGAGGATGCGGTCGGCAAGCGTCATCGCCTCCACCTGATCATGGGTGACGAAGACGGTGGTGGCGCCGATGCGCCGGTGCAGTTCGGCAAGCTCGACACGCATGTCGTGCCTGAGCTGCGCATCGAGGTTGGAGAGTGGCTCGTCGAATAGAAGCACGCCCGGCTCGCGCACGATGGCGCGGCCGATCGCGACGCGCTGGCGCTGGCCGCCGGAAAGCTGTCCCGGTTTGCGGCCGAGGTAATCGGAAAGCCCGAGCATCTTTGCCACAGCGCCGACCCGCTCGATGCGCTCGGCCTTCGCCATGCCGGCGACCCTGAGGCTGTAGGCGATGTTGTCGAAGACGCTCATATGCGGATAGAGCGCATAGTTTTGGAACACCATGGCGCAGCCGCGATGTTTCGGCTCAAGATCCTGCACCTGCCGGCCGCCGATGGCGATCGTGCCGCCGCTCACCCGCTCCAGCCCGGCGATCATCTGCAACAGCGTGGACTTGCCGCAGCCGGAGGGACCGAGCACGACGGTGAATTCGCCGGCCCTGAGCTCGACATCCATCGGCGGGATGACGACGGTCTCGGCGTCATAGGCCTTGGTGACGCCTGACAGCGTGATGTTGGCGGCAGCGGCGCGGATGGCCATGTCGATGGCGTTCATGGCTATTTCTCCGTAAGAGTAAGGCCCTGGACGAGGTAACGCTGCAGGAGCGCGATCATCGCGAGCGGAATGATGGAAACGATGACGGCGCCGGCCATGATCATCGGGAAGTCGGGGATCTCTCCCTCCGAATCCGGCACGAGCCGCGCCAGCCCGACGACGGCGGTCTGCATGTCTGACGTCGAGGCGGCGACCAGCGGCCAGAGATATTGCGTCCAGCCGCTGAGGAAGGTCAGCACGAAGAGCGCGGCGAAGCTGGTGCGCGACAAGGGCAGCAGGATATCGAAGAGGAAACGCATCGGCCCTGCTCCATCCATGCGCGCCGCCTTGAACAGATCCTTGGGCAGGGTGAGGAAGAACTGACGGAACAGAAAGGTGCCGGTGCCATGCGCGACAAGCGGCGCGATCAGTCCGAAATGCGTGTTCAGCACGCTCCATTCGAGCTTCACCGGCGCGCCGAAATATTCGGCGATCAGCCCGTTCAGGCCGGTGATATCGAGCAACGCGTTGGCCGGCGAAAACACGTTCGACGCCACTTGGTAGGTGGTGATGACGCGGATCTCGATCGGCAGCATGATGGTCGCCAGAATCAGCGCGAAGGCCACGCCCGCCCAGCGAACCCTGAAATAGACGATGGCATAGGCCGATAGAAGCGACAGGACGCAGGTCGCCAATGCATCGCCAAAGGCGACCACCAGACTGTTGAACATCTGGATTGGGATTGATGTCTCGGTGAAGATATGCGCCGCATTGGTGAAAAACTGGTCGCCGGGATACCAGGCGAGCACGTTGCGCAGCATGAATTCATAGGATTGCGAGGCCGTCGCCACCGTCAAATAGAGCGGCCCGAGGATATAGACGATGCCGACCATGAGCACGAGGCTGGCTGCGATGTTGAGGGAACGTGCGTTTTCGATCATGGGGTCACCGCTCGTAGTTGATGCGCCGGCCGAGGAAGAGGAATTGGGCGGCGGTGAGGAGGACGACGAAGACCATCAGGATCGCAGTCTGGGTCGAGGCGCCGGAGAGGTCGTAGCCGCTGAAGCCGTCGGTATAGATCTTGTAGACAAGCAGCGTCGTGGCGCCGCCAGGACCGCCATCGGTGATCGTATCGATCAGCGCGAAGGCCGAGGTGACGCTCTCGGTGAACTCGAGCACCAGCGTCAGGAAGAGCTGCGGCATGATGAGCGGCAGTTGCACGTCGAAAATCCGCCGCCAGGGGCCTGCCCCATCCATCGCGGCTGCCTGGTGCATGGTCTTCGGGATCGATTGCAGGCCGGCGAGCAGGATGACGAAATTGAACGGGATACCACCCCAGACATGCGCTGCAATCAGCGTGATGAAGGCGTCTGTACCGTCGATGCCGGGCGCCCAGATGCCAGGAAAGGCTGAGTTGAGTGGCGCGAGCACGCCGACGAAGGGATTGAAGATGAAGGCGAAGACGACGCCGATCGAGGCGCCGGCAACCCCCTTCGGCCACACGAGCACATTGCGCGCCGGCTGCGACATGCGGATCTTCCGGTCGGCCGCGACCGCAAGGATCAGCGGGACCGCGACCGCAAGCGCTGAGGCAGTGACCATGAAGACGATGGTGCGCCAACAGCTCTTCCAGAACTCCGGATCGGAAAACACGCGGGCAAAATTATCCCAGCCGACGAACATCGAGCCACCGCCGAAGGGGCGCTCGAGGAAGAATGACCAGTAGAAGGCCTGAAAAACAGGCACGTAGAAGAAGAGTGCGATCAGCAGCATAAGCGGCGCTACCAGCAGAAGCGGCAGCCAGCGGTGGCTGAAGAGAGAAGATTCCGACGTCATGGAGAAGCCCTGCATTGGGGAAGACCGGCACGGGCGTATGGGGTCCCACGCCTGACGCACGGGAGCGCTTGGGACGCGCCCCCGTGCGTGGGATGTCGGGATCACTGCATCCTCACGCCCTTGTAGGTCTGCTCGAAGCGGCGCAGCAGCTCGTCGCCACGCCTCTTGGCATTGTCGAGTGCCACCTGCATGGTCTCCTGGCCTGCAAAGGCCTTCTGCGTCTCTTCCACGAAGACTTGACGGAACTGCACATAGAAGCCCAGACGGATGCCGCGGGTATCCGGGGTGCGCGGCTGGTTCATCGACTCGATGCCGACGGCGGCCGTCGCATATTTCGGCGAATTCGCCTCGCCGCTCTTGGCGATCGCATCCATCACGTCGTTGGTGACGGGGACGTAGCCGGTGGCGGCGGTCAAGAACATCTGCTGTTCGGGACGGCGCACGAAGTCGAGGAAGGCCTTGGCGCCTTCGACCTCGGCCTTGTCGTGACCCTTCATGATGTAGATCGAGGCACCGCCGACAAAGGTGTTGTGGCGCTCGTAACCCTCATACATCGGCGCCATACCGACTGACAGTTCGTATTTGCCTTCGAACGCCTTGGCCGAGGCAGTATAGGAACCCGAGGAATTCTCCATCATCGCGCATTCGCCGGTGTTGAAGGCGGCAGTGAAGTTGCCGGCCTTGGTATCGGCATTGAGCTTGACCAAGCCTTCTTTGCGCCAATCGACCAGATTCTCAAGATGCTTGGCGGCGAAGGTCGTGTTGAACACATATTCGGCGTCGAGACCATCATAGCCGTTATGCTTTGAGGCGATCGGCAGGCCATGGCGGGCGGAAAACTGTTCGAGCACGCGCCATGTATCGCCATCGGTGGTGAAGGGGCAGGCATGACCTGAGGCCTTCAGCTTGCGGGCGGCCTCGATGATCTCTTCCCAGCTATCAGGCGTCTTCGTGATGCCGGCTTTCTCGAGTTCGGTCTTGTTGGTGTAGAACAGCAGCGTCGAGGAATTGTAAGGCTGCGCGAAAAGCGCGCCGCCGGAGGTTTCGTAATAGGCCCGGGCGCCGGCGATATAATTGTCCCACTTAACCTCGGGCAGCGCCTCCTGGACTGGCACGACGGCATCAGACAGCATCAGGTCGAGCGTGCCGGCGTCGAAGAACTGGATGAGGACGGGATGCTTTTTAGCGCGGAAGGCGGCTATCGCCTTCTGCATCGATACTTCGTAGCTGCCTTGGCCGACGCAGGTGATGTGATGCTCGGATTGTGCGGCATTGAAAGCGGCGCACTGGTCCTGGATCGCCTTTTCGACGACGCCCGTATTGCCGTACCAGAATTCGATATTGGCGGCCTGCGCGGAACATGCGCCCGCCACCAGCGCGGCCGCAGCCGCCAGAATGGAAATCTTCATCTTGTCCTCGCCTGATTTGATCGGCCGGCTTCAAGCGCCGACGCCGTGACGGCGGATTACTACACGCTACGTGTAACAATTTAGTGACGAACGGAAGCGCTTGTAGCTCGGTGAGGCTGCTGCTATAGGCTGCATATCGGATATGCCGGCGGAGGCGACACTAATTACTACACGCCTATGGTAATTATTGACGGCAGAGGTGTTGGATATGGCCTATTTCCCGGAGCCGCTGATTGCGCCACGTTTCCTGCGCGAAGGCGGCGGCGTCGTCTCCTCTAACGAACGCGATCTCCTGCGGCTGATCTGGCGCAATCCCGGCCTCTCACGCTCCGAAGTCACCAGCCACACCGACCTCACCCAGCAATCCGTCTATCGCATCATCGACCAGTTGGAGGAGCGCGGCATCATTTCCTTCGGCTCGCCGAAACCCGGCGCCGGCCGCGGCCAGCCGAGCCCGACGCTCCGGCTCGACGGCCGCTACGCCTATTCCTGCGGCATCTCGGTCAATACCGACGTGATCGGCATCTGCCTGATGGATCTCGCCGGCAACGTACTGGCCGAGAGTAGCGTCGCCTTGCGGGAACGTTCGATGGCCCAGGCGCTCGATCTCGTTCGTGAGCAGCTCATCGAACATCAAAGGATGAACAACCTCTCGGAAGAGACTTTCTTCGGGATCGGCTTTGCCATCGCCGGCTTTCACGTCAGCGGCACCCGCTACAATGCCCCGCTGCCCCTGAACGAGTGGTCGCGCATCGAACTCGGACCGCTACTGTCGGAATTTTTCGGCAAGCCGGTCTGGGCGCATAATGGCGGCAAGGCGGGAACGGTCGCCGAATCCATGTTCGGCGCCGGCCGATACATCAGGCACTTCGCCT
>NZ_VSZV01000207.1:0-1443 GCF_008919455.1 Rhizobium sp. PEPV16 | reverse complement strand
CAACCGCAATGGCGTCGACGTCCCCTCGATCAGCTATATGCGCAAGCATTTCGACCCGAAATGGCCGGGCGTCGTGGAATGGGTGGACGAGGTGACGCCCGCCTATAACCGCCTCATCAATGCGATCTGGGCGATCTTCGATCCGCAGGGGATCGTTTTCGGCGGCCAGATTCCACCGGCCCTGGCGCAGATGCTGATCGATCGCACCGAGATCTACGACCGCCCCCGCTACGGCGTGCCACGCCCCCGCCCGAAGCTGATCATCTCCGAGATAGCAAGCGACGCATCGGCCATGGGAGCCGCTATCGCCCCGTTCAAATCGGCCTATTATTGATCCGAACGACTTCGCCGTCCGTCGCGCGAAATCGACTGCCTCTCAGCCGCTTATGGCAATTCCCTGTGCTTCCGCTTGAGGACATCGGGCATTTTTTGCTTTGAACTACGCAGGCGATTTTCGCCCGGCCGTTCCTGCGCTATGATCTGATTCTGGCGCAGCCCACGCCTCCCCCCTCCATCGGGAAAGCAGACTTCATGTGGGGCCACATGAAACCGAACCGACTGTTCGAGCATCTTGCATAAGGAGGGATTGCGGAAACCGCTCGCAATAGGAGGTTTATGAATGAAGATGTCTGCGCCTATCTATCACCTGAAGCGTAAAGCCAGAAAGCTCTCCCGAGCCGAGGACATACCCTTGCACCAGGCGCTCGACCGCATAGCCCAAAACGAGGGTTACAGCGGCTGGAGCCTGCTTGCGGCAAAAGCAGCGGCGGAAGCACCCGCCGGCAAGCTGTTTGCGCACTTACTGCCCGGCGACCTCCTGCTCGTCGGCGCCCGGCCCGGCCACGGCAAGACCCTGATGGGCCTCGAACTCGCCGTCGAGGCGATGAAATCAGGCCGTCCCGGTGTGTTCTTCTCGCTGGAATATACGGAAGAGGATATTGCCGATCGCTTCCGCGCCATCGGCGTCGACCGGGCGCAATTCGAGCGTCTGTTCGAATTCGATGGCTCCGACGCGATCAGCGCCGGCTATATCGCCGAGAGACTGGCCTCCGCCTCGCGCGGCACGCTCGTCGTCATTGACTATCTCCAGTTGCTCGACCAGAAGCGGGAGAACCCCGAACTCTCCGTCCAGGTCCGCACCCTGAAGGCTTTCGCACGCGAGCGCGGCCTGATCGTGGTCTTCATCTCCCAGATCGACCGATCCTACGAGCGATCGCAAAAGCCCCTGCCTGATATCGCCGATATCAGGCTGCCGAACCCGCTCGACTTGAAACTGTTCGACAAGACGTGCTTCTTGAACAACGGCCAGGTGGCGTTTCAGGCTGCGCGATAACGACCGGCCGTGATCCGCTCGCGGGCCTCACGCATGGCCCGCGGGACCTTGCCCTGCCACGCCGGTTTTATCATAATGCCCGGCATGAGCGGATATGAGAGCCCTGTCGA
>NZ_VSZV01000003.1:0-295 GCF_008919455.1 Rhizobium sp. PEPV16 | reverse complement strand
TCAGTCAGCGAGCGCGCCTTGCGGTCGGCGCCATCGGGATCGGTCAAGGCCTCCGGGCGGATGCCGAAGATCACCTGTTTGCCGGTATAGGCGGTCAGGCCGTCATTGCCTGAGATGACCGGCAGTCGGAGCGGCGCGGCATTCGGCCGCTCCAGCGAGACCTCGAGCCCGCCGGCGCCGTTCTCGACGGTGGCGTTCAAGAGGTTCATCGCCGGCGATCCCATGAAGTCGGCGACGAAGATGTTGGAAGGGCTGTTATAGATCTCGGCCGGCGTGCCGAACTGCTGCAGCACGC
>NZ_VSZV01000037.1:0-1264 GCF_008919455.1 Rhizobium sp. PEPV16 | reverse complement strand
ACGAGGTCTCGGTCTTGATGCCGCTCGCCGCAAGCGCGGTCATGCGGCCATTCCAAATGCTGCCGAAAGGAGCCTCGGCGGATGCCAGAAGCTGCTGCGACTGTGCGCCGCCCGACCACCAGACGATATCCGATTTGATCGTATCGAGCTTCTTGAAGGCGCGGTCGAGATCAAGCGGATAGAGCTTGTCGGCAGCCACGCCGTCGGCAAGCAGCGCCGCTTCGATCACGCCGGGAGCCGACCACTTGTAGAATGTGCGCTTTCCCGGAAACTTTGTCGTGTCGAACAGGTCCGCCCATGTCTTCGGGCAGGCGCTGACGGCATCGGCATTGCAGCCGATCACGAAGGAATAATAGAAGCTGCCGACCGAATAATCGGTCACGAAGCGCGGATCGAGCTTGGATTTATCGATGACGGAGAAATCGAGTTTCTCGAGCTGGCCATTCTTGCCGGCCTGGGCGGCATAGTCGCCTTCGACGTCGACAACGTCCCAGGTAACCTGACCGGCCTCGATCATCGCCTTGAGCTTGCCGTAATCCGTCGGTCCGTCCTGTACGACGGTGATACCGGTCTTCTCCGTGAACGGGCTGGCCCATGCGGCCTTCTGCGCATCCTGGGTCGTTCCTCCCCAGCTCGAGAAGACCATGTTGTCGGCGTGCGCCGGTATGGACACAGCCACGAATGCGGCAACCGCCGCGACAGCAAATGTTGTTTTCATGTTCCCTTATCCTTGTTCTGGTTGTCCTACGTGTATGCCTTATGCCGTCAGCGCGCCTCGCTCCTGGGAGAAAAGTTAGCTGGCTTCATAATCTTGTTTTCCGCTACTTCGATCAGATCGCGGATCTTGGGCAGAAAGACCTGCCACCGGGGATCGGCCAGAAGCCTCTGGCGCCTCGCCTCGCGGTCGTCCAGGCTCGCAAAGGCCCAGATGTGGACGATCTCGTTGATCGTTCCGATCTCCGAAAAGAAGTAACCGACGAGCGTACCGAGATGGCTCTTCTGGATCTCGATCCCCTCTTCCTCGACGACCCTGAGATATTGCGGGATGCTGCCGTTCTTCAGCCGATAGGTCCGGATTTCGTAAAACATCGGCGCTACCTCATCACAAAGGGATCGGGGATCGGATCGTCCGATGTCCTGAGCCAGATCGTCTTTGTGCGGGTATAGTCGAGCGCCGCGGCCATGCCGCCTTCCCTGCCATGGCCAGACAGGCCAAAGCCGCCGAACGGCGCGATCGGTGATACCACGCGGTAGGTGTTGACCC
>NZ_VSZV01000234.1:1024-15854 GCF_008919455.1 Rhizobium sp. PEPV16 | reverse complement strand
GATACGTCACGGTCTTCAGGTCGATCCCGCTCGTTATGGTGTTGCTGTGGTTCTATCTCATTGTGCCGCAGTTCTTACAGGTGGTTCTCGGCCTATCCCCGAGAGCTGACATTCGCCTTGTCTCCGCAATAGTTGCTTTCACGCTTTTCGAGGCGGCATACTATTCCGAGATCATTCGCGCAGGCATCAATGCCATTCCGAAAGGTCAGATGAAGGCGTCAATGGCGCTCGGAATGACGCATTTTCAGGCAATGTGGCTGATCGTTTTGCCGCAGGCGTTTCGTGCCATGACGCCGCTTCTGCTGACCCAGGCGATCATCCTCTTTCAAGACACGTCCCTGGTCTATGTGATCAGCCTTGCAGATTTTTTCCGTACCGCGACCAACATCGGGGAGCGTGATGGCGCTGCGATGGAAATGATCCTCTTCGCCGGTGCATGCTATTTCGCGATCTGCTCTCTAGCATCCGCATGCGTCAAAATTCTTCAGACAAAGGTCCAGCGATGATTTCGATCAACTCAGTTTCCAAGTGGTATGGAAGTTTTCAGGTGCTTGCAGATTGCACAACGCAGGTAGCAAAAGGTGAGGTTGTCGTCGTTTGCGGCCCATCGGGTTCCGGAAAATCGACGCTGATCTACACTGTCAACGGCCTGGAGCCAATCCAGTCGGGTGAGATCATTGTAAATGGTCAGAGCTTGCGAGACCCGAAAACCAATCTCTCGACGCTGCGGGCGAGTGTGGGCATGGTGTTTCAACATTTTGAACTATTCCCGCACCTTTCGATCATAGAAAACCTGACCCTTTCACAACGCAAGGTCTTGGGTCGGAGTAAGGAAGAAGCAACCGCAAAGGGTTTGGCCTTGCTGGATCGCGTCGGGCTCAGGACACACTCAGAAAAATATCCTGCGCAGCTTTCTGGCGGTCAGCAGCAGCGTGTGGCCATCGCGCGCGCGCTTTCGATGGACCCGACAGCAATCCTGTTCGACGAGCCGACCTCAGCACTCGATCCTGAAATGATCAACGAGGTTCTGGATGTCATGGTGGAACTGGCGAAGGAAGGAATGACAATGATGTGCGTGACACACGAAATGGGATTTGCCAGAAACGTTGCCGATCGGGTGCTGTTCGTGGACGGGGGCCGCATCGTGGAAGATACATCGAAAGATAAGTTTTTCGATCGGCCGGCTAGCGAACGAGCTCAAGATTTCCTACGCCGTATACTTCACTGAAGCTGCGGTCGGACGTGGTGTCCCTCGATATTGCCACGCCACCAGAGCTCGATGCAGCGCACGGTTTTCATGAGCTCAAAATGCGCTGTTTGCCACCCTTGTAGTAAGGTCAGCATCCAAAAGCCTGGTGGCGAGTTGGCGGTTATGTCGATCCGGGTTTGCTTGCACAATAGCATGACCAACACCGCGGCGGGTGATCGTTTTCTAACGATGACTGTTGCAGGGATGGCTCTTCAGCTTACGTCGGTTCGTTGACTGATTTGACAACTTTGTAAGCTCTATACCAATTTAGCATTCGCTTATGGCCATTATGGACTTCAAGTTATTAGTTTGTGCTTGCCCACTTTCTCCGGACGGTGCTTCAGTTGACTGTGCCGGAGATGCGATCAACCAGTCACGCTGCGGAGAGGCTCGATGAACAGGTACTGGCTCGACGGGGTAGATCTGCCCAATTTGAAACAGCCGCCAGTCAGCGCGTTGGTTGACTTCGAAACTCCGCGCGATTGCGTATTTTCGTTGAACCACATGGGCGTGCCCGCAATCGACCGCCACAACTGGAAGGTCACGATCAAGGGTTTGGTCGACCGGCGGATAACTTTCGGACTCCATGACTTGCGGGGAATGCGTCAGTACGACGTCTGCGCGTTCCACGAATGCGCTGGGCATCCATTTCATCCAAGCGTCCCTGTGCGGCGTGTGGCAAACGTCGTATGGCGCGGCGTCGCCTTGCGCGAGGTCCTCGCACTCGCCGGCGTCAAACCGCAAGCTGCATTTATGTGGTCCGCAGGCGCTGACGGAGGCAACTATCATGGAACCGAAATTCCGGCTTTTGTGAAGGATCTGCCACTCGAGGAACTCTCGCGAGACGACATCCTCCTCGCTCTGCAGCTGAATGGCGAAGAACTGGACGATACGCGCGGCGGACCAGTCCGTCTTGTCGTGCCGGGCTACTATGGCACGAACTCGACCAAGTGGCTCGTAAGCCTGGATCTGCAGGCGGCGCGCTCACCGGGCTATTTTACAACCGTGATGTATAACGACCGGAAGACATTAGCCGGGCGGGAGGTCGTGACCCCGGTTTGGCGGGTGGCGCCGCACTCTCTTATCGTTTCCCCCGCTCATGAAGCCGTCATCGCTGTCGGAGCTCAGACGCTTATCTTCGGATGGGCATGGGGCGCTGATCCAATCGAGGTTGTGGAGGTCAGCGTGGACGGGGGCGCGTGCTGGAGGACGGCGCAAGTCGAGCCTCGTCGACAACATTCATGGCAGAGATTTTCCTGCGCATGGAGCCCCGCTTCGAGTGGGACGCACCGTCTTCAATGCAGAGCGATCGATATTGCCGGTCGAGGCCAACCGCTCGCGGAAGCAAGAAATTGCATCTTTTCGATCGAGGTCCTGGCGGATCAATCTACATAGCAAAAATCAGAAAATAAGGTGAAATATGTCTCAAACGAGCGAGCTTCCGACTCCGAAGCGCATCGGCAGCGATGGAATGCATTACTTTTTCGGCTATTATAACAAGTCAAACTGGGACCGGACCGGCCGGTATATTCTTGCTCATCAAGTCCCCTGGGCCGACCACAAAATTGAGCCACATCTCGTGGCACGAGTTGGATATTTTGACTCGGAGAGTAACGACTTCAACGTTCTCGGTGAAACATCTGCATGGAACTGGCAGATGGGCGCCCAACTTCAGTGGCTTGATCATCAACCGGGCCGGAAGATCATCTACAATGCGAGAGCCCACCGCTCCGACCATCGATATCCCGGGTTCGGAAGTATCATCCGTGATATCGAAAGCGAGGACGAACACCGCCTCCCCCTTCCGATCTATGTCGTGGCTCCCAATAGCCAGTGGGCCTTGTCCGTCAACTATCGGCGTTTGTGGATCACTCACCAGACAATTGGGTATCCTGAAGTTTGTGGCGCCGAAGATCTTCGACTTCATCCGGCAGATGACGGCATCTATCGTATGGAGATCGAAAGTGGGTCTTATGAATTGGTCGTCAGTTACCAAGCTCTGCGAGACTTCCATCCGCGAAATTCGATGGACAAAGCGATCCATTGGGTCAGTCATATCGAGGTCAACCCCAGCTCGAGCCGCATCCTTTTCCTGCACCGCTGGACCGAGCGGGTGGCCGACGAGACGTGCTTCTTACACCGTCTTATTACGGCCAATCCGGATGGATCCGATCTACGGCTTCTCGAATGCTCTGATCATCCTCTGCCGCAGCTGGCTAGTGATTTCGATCCAGCGTCAGTGGGAACTTTTGCTTACGAGAAGTCAGAATATCAGATTTCGCATCCGCTCTGGAAAGACGACCAACACATTATCGTTTGGGGGCCTCACGCGGAAGAGATCCACTATCACCTCTACCAGGATCGTCCAGAGGGAGTGGTGGAGGTAATAGGCAGAGACATTCTGACTGAGAATGGCCACATGAGTTTTTCACCGCAGAACCCGCGGTGGATGATTAGCGACACATATCCCGACCCCGAGTCATCAATACGAGATCTATTTCTGTTCGACACGAGGGGTGAGGTCCGGATCCCGCTCGGCGGTTTCTACACATCACCGGATCTCGGAAAGGAAAACAGATGCGACCTCCACCCGCGGTGGAAGCGAGATGGGTCCCAAGTTTGCATCGATTCCATCCACGACGGCGAACGCCGGCTCTATACGATTGACGTAAGTAAAATCACCCAGGGCAACGGGCCGTAGCTGGCCGGTTTCGGCGTTACTTGAACTCTGAAGCCCGCTGGATGCATGACGCGGACTTACCTTAGCTTTGCAGCATGCGAGCCGCTCTCTCGCGGCGAGCCACGGTTTCGAAGCAGCCGGCTTGCACAGTTCAGATCGTTTGAGCGAGGGCTAGCCCCTCGCAGCCGGATTGCTTCAGCAAGGTCGGAAGCTTACTTCGCCACATGGGGGCCGGGGGCGGAATTGCCTCTCACCCATATACCAAAATTGCATTGAATGACGCCAACATTGCATTTTCGGAAATAGTCTATGCGCCCTAAAATGTGCGCATGACCAGTTTTCCTTATCCTCACAAACTTTCCGCGGCGGCAATGGCACGCGCTGTTGGCCGCGGTGAGCTCACCTCAGAGGAGATCGTTCGAGCTAGCCTTGATCATGCAGTAATGTCTGAGCCTGTCTTGCGGGCATGGCATGCCTTAGACAAGGACGCGGCTTTGGCACAGGCGGCGCGAAAAGATCGAGAGCATCACAAAGGTCTCCTTCACGGCGTCCCGATTGCCGTCAAAGATTTAAGCGACACGGCGGACTATGTCACCTCTTACGGGTCGCCCGCCTACCGGGACAACAGACCTGCAGTCGATGCGGCCTGTGTTGCTGCACTCCGCGCGGCCGGTGCGGTGATTATTGGCAAGACAGCCACCGTCGAATTTGGTGCAAGCCGGCCATGCGAGACTACAAACCCGCATAACCCAGACCATACGCCAGGAGGCTCTTCTGCTGGATCCGCAGCGGTTGTCGCAGATTGTCAGGTACCACTATCAACCGGCACCCAAACCGGTGGTTCGATTATCCGGCCGGCCTCTTTTTGCGGTGTCGTTGGTTTTAAACCGACGTACGGCTCGCTTTCTCCAGTGGGAACCAAGTCTTACGCATGGTCTCTCGACACGGTAGGCGGGTTCGCGAACAGCGTCGCGGACGTATCTTTGCTGTTTGACGCACTTCGCAGAGTAGATAAAGCCACCGATGTTCAGGCTGGTGGCCAGGCACCCAGAGTGGGAATATTTCTGGGGCCTTTCAGGGACGTTGCATCGTCCCAGGCTATTGCGCGACTGATCGAAGTTGCTTCGATCTGCGAAGGGAATGGCGCGACGCTTCGCGATATACCCGCGCCCGGTGCCTTCACGTATTCCCTCGATTGGCAGCGCACGATCTCGCGCTACGAGATGGCGCGATCGCTTTTGCCTGAGACGCTGACGTTTAACGAAATCACACTTGGAAGCGATCTCTATGGAGAGATTCAGGCGGGCCGACTTGTTTCTGAAGGCGATTATCTACGGGCCAAGCAGGGTGGATTTCACCTGAACGAAGAACTCGCCGAGCTCTTCTCAGACATCGATGTCTTGCTGACGCTCTCAGTGCCGGGCGAAGCGCCACGGGGACTGCATTCCACCGGCGCCGCTACTTTCTGCCTGAGCTGGTCGCTCGTCGGAATGCCGACGGTCAACCTGCCAGCCGGTCTGGGTGCTGAGCGGCTGCCTCTCGGAATACAACTGGTGGGGAAGCGCCACCACGACGAAACGCTCCTGCGGTTTGCCGCATGGGTCGAACATGTGATCAACAAAGTGAGGAACAATTAGTATGACTTTGTCTCAGGGCAGCTCGCTCACTCATATTCGTGGGGAGGGCCTAAGCGTCCCGATCTGGCAATCCGAAGCCGTGAGAGCGGGGGATTTCATCTTTACTTCAGGAACACTTGCCACCGACTGGGTAAATGGCATTGCGCCCGAGGCTTCGATCAATGAGCATCTGCCGTTCCTGGATACGGCCTCGGAACGTCAGACGGAATATATCCTACACTCGCTGGCTCGCGTGCTTCAGCGTGCGGGTAGTTCATTGGAGAATGTCGTTAAGGCGCATGTGTTCCTTCTCGACAGCGCGGATTTCCCCGGATTTGATCGCGTTTGGAAGCGACATTTTCCCAACCCGCCCACCCGTACGACAGTAGGCGCAGCAGGTCTTCTGGTTCCAGGGGCACGGCTCGAGATCGCGCTGATCGCGCTTGCAACCGATGGAAAAGTACGGAAGAACCCTGCGACATCAGATGCGCCGCGACCGCTGACGAAGAAAGTCGAAGCGATGTCCGCCGGCGACCTTGTTTTCACTTCGGGCCAATTGGCCCATAATGCTGTCGATGGTGTTCCACCTGAGGCGGGCGGTAAAGGCTCATCAGCCGATATGGCCAAGCAATCCGCTTACACGTTGAACAATATGTTCAAGTCGTTGGCGGCGGCGGGGGCATCGCACAACAAGGTAATTAAAACCCAAGCGTTGCTCCTAAATACGTCACATGAGAAGGGCTTCTTGGACGCGTGGACTTCAGCCTTCCCAAAACCAGCTGCTCTCGCAGTTACCGGTATCGGCTCATTGCTCGTAGGCGATACTATAATCGAAATAGATCTCACCGCTTACAAGGGCAATGATCTGCGCATCTCCCCGCTATCGACTTTCCGCGGCCCTGAAGCTGTCGGAGCTGGCGATCTTGTGTTCTCGGCGGGCATATTCCCAGGGTTCGATACCGGGAGACTGCCTAAGGAATGCACTGTTCACCCGGCTTACCCACACTACTCCTCAGCAATAAGCTTGCAGACAACCTGGGTGCTCGACAGGCTTGAAGCAGCTTTGAAAAGCGTGGGTAGCGACTTGGCACACGTGGCAAAGGCACAGGTGTTTTTGACTGACCTGTTCGACTTCGCTGAATTCGACCAGCTTTGGCGAGATAGATTCGCCAACGCGCCCGCGCGGTCGGTCGTTAAGGCATCTCCGCTTCCAGTCGCCGGTGCCAAAATTGCAGTCGAAGTGATCGCAGCCGCTGCTTAGGAGCCGGCGCCTTGATACACGATTGCTCAACAGAAGTCAGCGGGCGTCGCGCCCGCTGACAACGGGGGCCATCCGAGCTCCATGGCAACGCGCGACCGTTGCCACCTGATACTTGCCGCGTAGCCGACCTGATCCGCTGCAGTTTCACGAGGACCAGGACGTCTTTCTCATAAGACGCTGTTCGTCCCGCTGAAACAGTTCCTTCAGAAACCGCTTCACAGCGCGGACTCTTGGAAGATAAGCCAGGTCGTGATGTGCTGAAAGCCAAATTTCACGGACGCCTGTCAGCTCTTGGAGCACGGGAACGAGACCGAGGTTTAGGCTACGCGCGAATTCTGGGAGGGCTACAATTCCTGCCCCCGCAGACGCCGCGAACATCTGCGACATCATGCTATTTGAGCTGAACGCAATCTTGGGAGCGGCTACAAGTTCCTCGAGCCAAAGAACGCTTTCGAGTTGAACGAGTTCTTCGATATAGCCGACGAAGCGGTGCTCGCGGAGATCTGCCGCGTGAGAGGGAACGCCACTAGCCTCTAGATAAGCCTGCGAAGCGAATAGCCCTGTGTTGAAACGTCCTATCAGCTGACTGTCGAGAGCAGTGCCATGGGGCTTGAAGAAGCTTAGGAACAGATCCGCCTCGCGGCGAGCGACCCGCACCGTTTGTGGTGACGTTACAAGTTCGAGGGCGAGATCAGGATACCGACTTGTGAGTTCGACAAGGCGCTCGGATAGATAAAGTGTCGCGATGCCCTCCATGGTAGCCAATCTGACCGTACCGCGTATCTCGTCACGATTGCTCACGTCAGTTCGAAGAGCATTCACTCCGTTCTCGATTTCCTCCGCTCGTCGCATGGTGACAAGCCCAGCCGACGTCAGCAGAAGTCCATCCCGGGTTCGTTCAACAAGCGCGCTGCCCACGGTATATTCCAGACGAGCAAGCCGGCGCGAAACAGTGGAGTGGCTGACTTTCATTTCACGGGCGGCGCCGGTCACGCTTTTACACCGGGCGACGATGAGAAAGAGCTTGAGATCGTCCCAATCAAGATGATCGATTGCAGTCGCCATAATCCCCTCGTCTATTTTTGCACAGCCTAGTGCATCCTATTCGGGTTGGCGCGCAAATTTGTTCTGCTAACTTCGGACGGCTGTAAAGCTGAACGTGCAGCTTACAATGAAGCGAAGTAGCCTGCGGACATGTTTCCTCCAAAGGCAGGTTCGCTCCGCTTGAACCTGCCTTTGGAGGAAACATGTCAAGACGAACCGTGAATGCTTCCAACGCTGCGGCCGTAGGACCGTATTCGCACGCGACATGGGCCGGCGACTTGCTTTTCTGCTCCGGGCAAACGCAGCTTGACCCCAGCACTGGCAAACTTGTCGACGGAAATGTCGCTGATCAGACCCGCCAATGTTTCGACAACCTCTTTCAGGTCCTGGAGGCAGCAGGCCTCGGGCCGGACGATGTCGTATCCGTCAACGTCTATCTCACCGACATGAGCGACTTCGCTCAGATGAACGAGATTTACGCGACGCGATTTTCATCGCCCTACCCTGCCCGCACCACAGTCGGCTGCGCCAGCCTCCCGCTTGGTGCAAGCATCGAAATCGGTCTAACGGCAAAGCGGTCGTGACGCGGTCTTTGGCGACCTTTTCGAAATGGCTAATCACCAAAACTCACGAGTAGGGGAATGTCGATGGGAAACATGAACTTCAAGGCCGCCGCTGCTCATGTCGCCCCGGTTTATCTTGATCCAGTGGCGAGCGCGGAGAAAGCTTGTTCGGTAATCGCAGAGGCTGCCCAAAACGGCGCATCGCTCGTAGTCTTTTCGGAGAGCTTTCTTCCCGGTTTCCCCGTCTGGGCAGCACTTTACCCACCCATTCAATCGCACGAACATTTCAAGCGCTTCTTGAATGCCTCCGTATACGTGGACGGACCTGAAATCGAGCGTGTGCGGAAAGCTGCGTCCGACAACGGTGTTTTCGTTTCAATCGGTTTCTCCGAGCGCAACCCGGCAAGTGTCGCAGGTCTGTGGAATAGCAATGTCCTGATTTCCGATGCGGGTGAGATCCTGGTCCACCATCGAAAGCTGGTCGCAACGTTCTTCGAGAAACTGGTTTGGGATCCCGGCGACGGCGCAGGTCTGGTCGTCGCAAATACAAGAATTGGCCGTATTGGCGGTCTCATTTGCGGGGAAAACACAAATCCACTGGCTCGCTACAGTCTGATGACGCAGGCCGAGCAGGTTCATATAAGCACTTATCCGCCGATCTGGCCCACTCGCGTTCCGACGGAGAGCGACAACTACGACAACCGGGCGGCCAACCGCATTCGGGCCGCAGCCCATTGTTTCGAAGCCAAGTGCTTCGGCATCGTTGTCGCCGGTCGGTTTGATGAAAGCGCACGCAGCTCTATTGCTTTGGATGACCCCAAAATCGCAGCGATCATAGAAGCCAGTCCGCGGGCCAGCAGCTTTTTCCTTGGACCGACTGGAGCGCCAATGGGGGATGAAATGATCGATGAAGGCATCGGCTATGCCCATATCGATCTGGACGAGTGTGTTGAACCGAAACGATTTCATGACGTCGTTGCTGGTTACAACCAATTCGATATATTCGACATCACTGTCAACCGGACACGCCGCAAACCGATCCGGTTCAAAGAAGGCCCGGAGGAATTTGGAATCCGCTTCGATGCACCGGCCCTAAAGGAGTAAAGGCGATGACGCGGACGGGTATGCACATGATAAAGAAGGGCTTCTCTTTCCAAGGTCCGGCTGAAGGGGTTCATGCTCTCAACTCCTGGATCACCCCGGAGGATGATCTTTTTCTGGTCACGCATATGGGGTTCCTGAACATCGACCCCGACCATTGGCATCTCGATGTCGATGGCCTCGTGGGGAACCCAACGAGGTTGCGTCTCGCGGATCTTCAAGCCATGCCCCAGCGCGAGTACATGTCATTTCACGAATGCGCTGGAAGCCCTCTTGCCCCGACAGTCGCCAAGCGCAGGATCGGAAATGTGGTTTGGAAAGGTGTGCCGCTGTCGCATGTTCTGGAGCAAGCAGAGATCAGCACCGACGCGTCATATATATGGACTTCCGGCCTCGAGTGGGGCGAATACGCGGGGATTGAAGACGCCTATCAAAAAGACCTGCCTATCGAGAAAGCACTCGCAGAAGAGGTTCTTCTTGCACTTGAGATCAACGGCCGGCCGCTCAGTCCGGAGCGCGGAGGTCCGGTTCGACTAGTTGTCCCGGGTTGGTATGGCACGAACTCTGTAAAGTGGGTTGGTTCGATCACGGCTGCAAACCAGCGGGCGAGCGGCGCCTATACGACGCGCTTCTATAACGATCCCACGCCATCAGGGGCGAAGCCAGTTTGGAGCGTCGCCCCTGAGTCCGTTATCGTGTCGCCATCCCCTAATGATCTACTGTTGGCTGGCGTGCCAACGAAGATATGGGGTTGGACTTGGGGAGATCGTGAGATATCAACCGTAGAGGTCAGCGTGGATGGAGGAGGCTCGTGGCAGAGGGCCAGTGTAAGCCCGCGCGAGGATAGAAGTTGGCAGCGCTTCGAGTTGCCCTGGGTCCCTGCATCCGGCCAGCATGTCCTGCTATGTCGCTGCACCAACAAGGTTGGCGAAGGACAGCCGCCATCGGCCGCAAGAAACGCCGTGCACTCCGTCCAAGTTCAAGTTGCAGCGTAGCCACTCTCTACCGCAAACGAGGGTTGAGACGGCGTAATCAGCGCGTAGAAATCCAACCTCCTCAACACTTCGCAGTCGTTCTCAATCGGTACAAGCATGCCTAAGAGCGTTCGGCATGATTTCGGGAAATACGTACGCTTTCAGACCAGCCCAGGTACAAAGAACACCAGCCAGGCAATGATCGGCCCGATGATGGCAATATCGCGCTGCAGGACCTGCCCCTGTCTGCAAATCCGGCGCACTGGCGACGACAAGCGCTCCATTGCTGGAGAACGGGCTGATTCAGCGAACGTGGTCGAGATCGTGATTGCCGCTACTACACCCGTCGCGCTGACATGGACCATGGGCGACACAACACTGGTCAAGCAATAGCTTACCTAAATCGCTGTTAGCCGATTAACGTGGTAGCGGGGGATAAGACCTTCAATTCGATATCGGAGGCGAGCGCCGGTCCAGACGCTCCGAATCATGTCAAATGGAGGAGACGCATATTGTGATTTCGAAGAAACGGGGAACCCTTCTTGCGATTTCCGCAGCGCTCGGTGCTTGCTTTGCGACCACCGCTGCTGCCGGGGAAAAGTACACAATCGGCTATTCGCAGTTCTGGGGCACTATCCCTTTCTCCCAAACTCAGGTTGCAGGCGCTCGGAAAGCGGCCGCTGAGTGGAAAGAAAAGGGTGCCGATATCGAGCTTATCGTCACGAATGGCGGTAACACGGACACGACCAAGCAGGTCGGCGATGTTGAAGACCTGTACACACAGGGTGTGAATGGTCTTCTTATATTTCCCGGTGACAGCGTCGTCCTCGCTGAGCCTGTCAAAAACGTTTTCAACGCCAACAACATACCCGTGGTCGTGACGGACATCGGACTGCAGTCGGGTTCGTGGGATTCGTTCATCATCACCGACAATGTGGCAGGCGGAAAGATAGCTGCCGAGCTTATGGCCAAGAACGTGAAACCCGGGAGCAAGGTTATCGTCTTTGACTTTGGCCCCGCCAACGACAACGTCCAGGCCCGCGTTCGCGGCTTTGAAACAGAAGCGAAAGCAAGGGGGCTGAGTGTCCTGCCGCGCAAGGTAATTAAGCTGAGCCTCGAGGAAGGTCGGCGGGCCATGGAAGACACGTTGGTGGAAACACCGGATATCGCAGGTGTTTTTTTCGAGAACGAAGTTGTCGCGCAGGGCGCTGCAGCTACCCTTGAGGCGGCCCAGCGGAACGACGTGAGGATCGTGACCTTCGACCTCAGCTCGCAGGCATATGATCTCGTCAAGGAGGGTAAGATACTCGGCGTCGTGGTCCAAGACCCCTACAAAATGGGTTATGTCGGCATGAATGCGATGATGACGAAGCTAACCGGCGGAGTTCCAGAAAAGCGCATCGAACTCGAAACGAAACTGCTCACAAAGGAAAACGTCCTGGAATTTGCTCAAGACCCTCAGGTAACCGGCAAATAAGCATTACCACATTAACGGAAGGGAGGAGTGGGATACAGCCCTCCTTCCTTTGGATGGTGGCTATTCAAATCCAAGCGATTATTGCTGGAGCGATTGCTGCCATGGAGTTTGTCGCGAGCAGTTGTGTCTGGGGATTGGCAGCCTGTTGCGGCCGGCCCACCTGGGCGACGCGTCGGTCTATGTCGGCTCGGTTGGGACGGGGCTTCTAAGAGAATGATGCGACCAAACTACGCCGGATGCTGGACACGCTGAAGACCAGCGTGCTCCGGTTGCAGTCGATAAGAAGGGCGTCGTCTTCGTTCACCTGCCCGGCCCAAAAGGCGATGCAGGGATCGAACTTCGGTAGCAAGGCGATCCAGAAGTGCTGGAACTGAAGCATTTTAGTTGTTCGGCCTCCTCGACGCCATCGAAACGCCTAGCTGTTTGAACGGCTGCGCTTCCCCAACTGCCTGTTTCGGTTGCAAGGTGAGCACAACTCGGTTGCGTCGTTGACATTGAGGATGATGCCTGTCATCAGATGCGACGCGAGGAGCCGTGTCGACTTGCGCCGTGACATTAAGTCGACGGGCGGCCTGCGCGGCCACTCGCCTCGCGCGATCAAGGGTTCGCGAGCCCAGTGCCTTCAGCGATCTTCTGAAACATCGCTATCGCGTGCGGCATCGTCTTGGCCGTCGTCCAGCATGAAACGGTAACAGTTCCCTGCGGCCTGACCATCGTCGCCTGATACTGCCTTCGATCGGACATATGCCTATCGAAGAGAGCCGGAGTGGTGATGGTGGCGATCCCCCTCACACCATTATGGTCAAAAACTATGGTGCTTTCGACCTTCCCGAACAGCGAGGGGTCCCGCCCCGCCGCCGCCGTGATTTTCTTGACGATGACATCATCGGCATTCAGCTGACTTTGCGTCACGGCTCCTTCGGGGTACCGCGCGTCGAAGCCGACGGTGCAGACCGTTCCATTCGCATCGGTCGATGAGGGTTGATTGGTCCCGCTCCTGGCGTCGATGTAAATCTCCGTGTCATTCGGGCGCCGGGTCTGGGATATTTCAAAGGGTTGAGGCAGCTCCAGCCTGAACCCCAAGGCCTGATAGACCCTCTCCCCCTTGCTCGTGGTATCAGCTCGCGGTCGTCCTCCCAGGTCGATTTCGATCGACAGGATAACCTCCTCCTGTTTCCCCTTCATATCGCGGGAGAACGGTGGCAGGCGACCGGCGCGTTTTACCATCCGCAGCACGGCCTCATCGATCGACTTATCGCCGGATGACCGGATGACCGTCACTTTTGCGATCGTGCCGTTCCTGCGCACGATGAGCTTCAGTTCAGGATGCCGGGTGCCCATCAAACCGGAACCGACTGCGACCGCAAGATTCTCGACAAGCCGCTTTTTGACTTCAGCACCCCACTCCGTTTTCGTGGCGGGCAGCTTCTCTTCAGCGCGGAGTATGGATGCCATGCCAAAAACACTCAGAAACAAGTAGCCGAAAAGGATCCATCTCATCGTGTTCGCCTTGCCATTTTGAGGTGGTCGGCAGACCGCGGTGACGGTTTTGAAGTTTGGCCTATCGTACGACATACACAAGATCTTCTCCTGCTTAAAGGTCCCCTTAAAGCGGGCAGCAAGCCCGACCGCCAGGCACATGGCCTTACCAACCATCGCCGCGCTCGATGGCCTCGATGAATTCGTTGAAAGAACGGCCGAGAACACGCACTTCGTTCAGCCAGTCTCCCGCAAAGACGAAGGGAATGGAAATATAGTCGCCCTTGACGAAGCCATAGGCGGTCGGGCCGCCATTCGAACCGATCAGCAGTTGGTCGTCGCGGAATTCGAAGATCTCGTAGCCGTCAGCCCCGGCAAGTTCCGCCGCACTCCACAGGACCAGATAACCTTGGCCGACCTCGCCGTTGAAACCATTGGAGGCGGCAAGGAAGGCCTTGATCTCCGCCGGCAGGATAATCTTCAGTTTCGCCTCGCAGGCCGCGATTTCAGCCGGGCTTGCGCCCGGCAACTGGCAGCCATCTCCAAACTTCTCCAGCATCAGCAGGCCCATTCGAGCTTCATCTCCTTGAGGTCGATCTGGGCGACACCGTCGCCGAAATTGAAGCCGCCGAAGATCTCCGAAATCTCGATGTAGAAGGGCGAGAAATCGGGATAACCCTGCATCGGAAACATCGTGCCGCCGAGATGGGCGTGCCAGTCCTGAAAACGCTCCAGCCCCAATGCCTGGCCTTCTTCCGAATAGGCGGCGATATAGCCGCTGAGCTCGTTTTGGTGCCTGAATTCGCGCGCCGGCTTGCCGACATTCGGGTCGCCGTCGCGCAAGGTGATCTCGATCGGCCAACCGTAGTCGAGCGCTTCTGTTCCCGGCAGGTTCTTCCAGCCCCTCGAAGGCCGAGCTGCCGCCAGAAGTTCGTTGACGGCAAGTCCGCCGGGCGAAAAGACGTTTTTTTCCTGCTGCTCGGCCACCGTTTTCGGCAGGTTGAATTCGCCGAAATAATCGAGCGGCGATTTCGAGAGCCAGCCGGGAACCGGCGCGCCCTCGATGGCCGGCGGTGCGCCGAGCGGTGCTGCAAACTCCTCTTCCGTCAGCCAGAAGAGAACGTAGTCGTTGTCCATGAATTCCATGTCGAAGCGGCGCGGATCGGCCTGGCGCGCGCCTCCGGTGTCCACATTTCTGCTTGCCGGCGGCGTTTCCCATTGTTCGTCGACAAAGAGCGAGATCGCCACATACCCATCGCCGAGCGTGCGGTATTGCGGCGGCAGTTTCACCGTGAAGGCGTGGCGAAGCGGCATTCCGTTGGTGGTGCTGACCGGCCATCTGCTGGCATCGATGCCCGGCGGGCGGCCATAGCACCAACCGCTATT
>NZ_VSZV01000234.1:619-1014 GCF_008919455.1 Rhizobium sp. PEPV16 | reverse complement strand
CATATTTATAGGGCCGCTCTGGATAGACCGCCGTCGGATCCGTCAGGCTGATGATCCTGACGACATCCTCCCTGATGCCGACGCCGAGCGTGAGCGTATCCGACAGGTTCGTCTTCAGCATGGTCCAGCCATATTTCTCCCGCTCGTCCGAGATGCGCTCGACACCGGGATAAAGCCGATGCAGCTCTTCGGCCGGCATTCCCATCCTGACGCCATGGATAGGGGGAAGCTCGAAGGGGGCGCGGAAATGAACCTCGCAGAGCCTGCCATCGGCGGCAATGCGCGTGCCGAATTCCTCGATGTGCAGATGGCCTTCCGCCTGTAGGCCCGGCTCCTTCCAGCTCGTTCCCAAAGCCGCCTTCAGCTCCTCCACAGATACACCCGGCTGCATCGGA
>NZ_VSZV01000234.1:407-609 GCF_008919455.1 Rhizobium sp. PEPV16 | reverse complement strand
GGGACGGCGGGCGAGATCGACAGGATCGGTCATCGTCAGGTCATAGGCCTCGGTGAGGCTGGGATCGGCATATTTATAGGGCCGCTCTGGATAGACCGCCGTCGGATCCGTCAGACTGATTATCCTGACGACATCCTCCCTGATGCCAACGCCGAGCGTGAGCGTATCCGACGGGTTCGTCTTCAGCATGGTCCAGCCATAC
>NZ_VSZV01000234.1:290-397 GCF_008919455.1 Rhizobium sp. PEPV16 | reverse complement strand
GTGCGGTATTGCGGCGGCAGTTTCACCGTGAAGGCGTGGCGAAGCGTGCTGACCGGCCATCTCGTGGCATCGATGCCCGGCGGGCGGCCATAGCACCAGCCGCTAGC
>NZ_VSZV01000234.1:0-280 GCF_008919455.1 Rhizobium sp. PEPV16 | reverse complement strand
ACACCGGGATAAAGCCGATGCAGCTCTTCGGCCGGCATTCCCATCCCGACGCCATGGATAGGGGGAAGTTCGAAGGGGGCGCGGAAATGAACCTCGCCGAGACTGCCATCGGCGGTAATGCGCGTGCCGAATTCCTCGATATGCAGATGGCCTTCCGCCTGTAGGCTCGGCTCCTTCCAGCTCGTCCCCAAAGCCGCCTTCAGCTCCTCCACAGATACACCCGGCTGCATCGCCGCCAATCTCGCATTGTCTATCGGCATGCGTGTCCTCTCTCGCTGAC
>NZ_VSZV01000331.1:41325-63034 GCF_008919455.1 Rhizobium sp. PEPV16 | reverse complement strand
CCGATCTCCCCCCTTGTGGGGGAGATGTCCGGCAGGACAGAGGGGGGTATCGCTCACCCCAAGCTCTCTGCCCGTCCTGCTCAGCCGACAAACCAGCCGGACGCGTTCCCATCTGCTACACCCGCTTCATCCGCTCGACCGCCATCAGCACCCGCTCCGGCGTCGCCGGGGCGTCGAGCCTCGGGCAGACTTTGTAGTTGGCGACGCTTGCCACGGCCATCGACAGCGCTTCTAGCACCGAGATCGCCAGCATCAAGGGTGGTTCGCCGACGGCCTTGGAGCGGCCGATGGTGGCCTCGGCGTTCTCGGACCATTCGGCAAGGCGCACGTTGAAGATCTTCGGGCGGTCGGAAGCGAGCGGGATCTTGTAGGTCGAGGGGGCATGGGTGCGCAGCCGGGCCTTGTCGTCCCACCAGAGCTCTTCCGTCGTCAGCCAGCCCAGGCCTTGGACGAAGGCACCTTCGACCTGGCCCATATCGATCGCCGGATTCAGGGAGCGGCCGACATCGTGGAGGATGTCGGTGCGGTCGATCAGATATTCGCCCGTCAGCGTGTCGATCGAAACCTCGGTGCAGGAGGCGCCGTAGGCGAAATAATAGAAGGGCGTGCCGCGGCCGGCTTTGCGGTCCCAGTGGATCTTCGGCGTCTTGTAGAAGCCGGCCGCGGAAAGCTGGACGCGGGCGAAATAGGCCTGCTTGATGAAATCGGGGAAGGCGATCTCGAACTCGCCGACGCGCACGCGGTTCGGCAGGAAGACGACGTCGGCAGGCCCAACATCCCATTTCTCGGCTGCAAAGGCGACCAGCCGTTCCTTGATCTGGCGGGCGGCGTCATAGGCGGCCATGCCGTTCAAGTCCGAGCCGGAGGAGGCGGCAGTGGCTGAGGTGTTTGGCACCTTGGCTGTCGTCGTCGCGGTGATCTTTACCCTGTGGATATCGACCTGGAAGCTGTCGGCCAGCACCTGCGCCACCTTGGTATAGAGGCCCTGGCCCATTTCGGTGCCGCCATGGTTCAGGTGGATCGAACCGTCCTGGTAGATGTGGACGAGGGCGCCTGCTTGGTTGAAGGCGGTCATGGTGAAAGAGATGCCGAATTTCACCGGCGTCAGCGCGATGCCCTTTCTTATGTAGCGGCTGTCGCGGTTGAAGGCGATGATGGCGTTGCGCCGCGCCCGGTATTCGGCCGTTTCCTCCAGCTCCTCGACGATGCGGGCGATGATATTGTCCTCAACCTCCTGATGGTAGGGGGTGAGCGTACGCCCGGAACCCGGCTGGCCGTAGAAATTCAGTTTGCGGACATCGAGCGGATCCTTGCCGACGGCATAGGCGATCTCCTCGATGAAGCGTTCGGCGCCGAGCATGCCCTGCGGCCCGCCGAAACCGCGAAAGGCGGTGTTGGAGACGGTGTGCGTCTTCAGCGGCTTCGAGGTCAGATGCACATGCGGATAGAAATAGCTGGAATCGGCATGGAAGAGGGCACGGTCGGTCACCGGCCCTGAGAGGTCGGAGGAGAAACCGCAGCGCGCCGCATAGGTGGCGTCTACCGCATGGATGCGGCCTTCGGCGTCGAAGCCGAGCTCATAATCAACGAGGAAATCGTGGCGCTTGCCGGTGGCGCTCATGTCTTCGTCGCGATCCGGGCGGAATTTGACGGCGCGGCCGAGCTTCTTGGCGGCGATCGCCGCAAGGGCTGCGAACTGATTGCCCTGCGTTTCCTTGCCGCCGAAGCCGCCGCCCATGCGGCGCACATTGACGGTCACGGCATTGGAGGGGATGTCGAGCACGTGGCCGACGATATGCTGGATCTCGCTCGGATGCTGCGTCGAGGACCAGACGGTGACCTCGTCGTCTTCGCCGGGGATCGCCACAGCGATATGGCCTTCGAGGTAGAAATGTTCCTGTCCGCCGATGCGCATCTGACCTTTCAGACGCATGGCGGCATTGCTCATTTCCGTGTCCGGCTCGCCGCGCCGCAGCGTCATCGGGGTGATGACCAGCGGGCTGCCATTGGCGAGCGCGCCGTCGATATCGCTCCAATGCGGCAGGTCGCGATAGTCGATCTTCGCCAGCAGCGCGGCGCGGCGGGCGGCATCACGCGTCTCGGCGATAACGGCAAAGATCGGCTGGCCATGAAACTGAACTAAAGTTTCGGCCAGCAGCGGCTCGTCATGGCTGCCGTTGGAGCTGACGTCGTTGACGCCCGGCACGTCCTTGCCGGTGAAGACCCAGACGACGCCGGGATGCGCGGCGACCGCGGAAAGGTCCATGCCGAGGATTTCGGCATGCGCCCGGCCGGAGAGGCCGAGGGCGCCATGCAGCAGACCTGCGGGTTCGGGTATATCGTCGATATAATCAGCGGTTCCGGTGACATGCTTATGCGCTGAATCATGCCGTAGCGAGCCGTGCATCGTGCCTGCGATGATAGGCTTGCGGTCTTCGAAGGTGGATTTGTCCATTAGCGGTGTCCTCCGCGAAGGGAGCGATGGGATGCAGTTACGCCGCACGCCCTCATTCCTGTGCCTGTCACAGGAATCCAGCCACCGCGCGTCTGCACGGTGAATGACTCATATGACGCGGAGGAAAGGTCTCCCGCGCCCGAAGACTCGGGCGCACTGGATTCCTGTGACAAGCACAGGAATGAGGGAGGGGAGGAGAACGCGACTGTTCCCATCAAAGCTTGCAGTCTGGGAGCGGAGGTCGATCTCTCCATCACGCCACCTCCTCAAACCGCTTCAGCTCCGCCGGCGCTCCAACCGTTTCCAGATAGAACCGCGTCAGTAGGTTCTTCGCCGTCAGTTGTCGGTATTCCGCCGTGGCGCGCCAATCGGTCAGCGGCTGGTAGTCGGCGTCGAAGGCGGGGCGGACCGCGTCGATCGTCGCTTCCGTCCATGGTTTGCCGATCAGCGCCGCCTCCACCGTGCGGGCGCGTTTCGGCGTTGCCGCCATGCCGCCGAAGGCGATGCGGATGTCGGTAACGATTTCGGCCTCGTCGAGCGTCAGCAGGAAGGCGCCGAGCACGGCAGTGATGTCCTCGTCGCGGCGCTTGGTGATCTTGTAGGCGGCAAAGCGGCTGGCGGCTGCCGGATAGGGCACGAAGACGCTCTCGACGAATTCGCCGGGTTTTCGGTCCTGCTTGCCATAGGCGATGAAGAAATCCTCGAGCGGCATTCTACGCTGGCCTTCCACGGACCGCAGCATAAGCGTCGCGCCGAGCGCGATCAGCGGCGGCGGGCTGTCGCCGATCGGCGAGCCGTTGGCGATGTTGCCGCCGATCGTGCCCATGTTGCGCACCTGGTCGCCGCCGATGCGGTCGATTAGTCGCCCAATCGCCGGGATTTTCTTGGAGATCGCCTCGAAGGCCTTGGTATAGCTGACGCCGGCGCCGATGGTGACGCCATCCTCGCCTTTCGTTACCGACTGCAATTCGCTCAAATGACTGATGAAGACGACCGGGCTCAGCCTGCGCATCTGCTTCGTCACCCAGAGGCCGACGTCCGTCGCGCCGGCGACGATAATTGCGTCGGGTTCCTGCGAGAGGACTTCTGCCAGTGCCTGCATCGAAGCCGGCACGATCAGCCGGTTTTCGCCATTCGCGATCCTGATCGTACCACTCGCCTGCATTGCCCAAAGCCGCGCGACGATTTCAGAGCGCGTCCGTTCCAGCGGATCGAAGAGCGTGCTCGGCCGCATCAGGCTCACCTGCTCGGCAGCCTTGACGATCGGCTCATAGCCCGTGCAGCGACAGAGATTGCCTTGCAGCGCCTTTTCGATTTCCTGGCGGCTCGGCTTTTCCTTGGCGAGCCAGAGGCCGTAAAGCGACATGACGAAGCCCGGGGTACAGAAGCCGCATTGCGAGCCATGACAATCGACCAATGCCTGCTGCACCGGATGCAGCGCGCCGTCCCTGCCGGCCAGATGCTCGACCGTTACCACATGGGTGGCGTGCAGCGAGCCCATGAAACGGATGCAGGCATTGACGGATTCATAGGCGAGCTTGCCGTCCGCCAGCCGGCCAACGAGTACGGTGCAGGCGCCGCAATCACCTTCCGCGCATCCTTCCTTGGTGCCCGTCAGTCGCCGCTTCAGCCGCAGAAAATCGAGAAGCGTCTCGGTCGGACCGACATCGGTGAGCGTGATGTCCTCGCCATTCAGGATGAAGCGGATGCTGTCGTTCATGATATTCCCGGTTGTTTTTCCAGATGGTTAAGCCGCCGTCCAGCCACCGTCAATCGAGATATGCGTTCCGGTCACCTGCCGGGCCGCATCGCTGGCGAGGTAGAGCGACAGCGCGCCGATCTCCTCGGCCTTGACGAATTCGTGCGTCGGCTGCGCCTTGAGGATGACTTCGCTCTTTACCTGTTCCTCGGTCATGCCACGCGCCTTGGCAGTATCCGGTATCTGCTTCTCGACGAGCGGCGTCAGCACGTAGCCGGGGCAGATGGCGTTCACGGTCACGCCGAATTCAGCAAGCTCGAGTGCTGCGGTCTTCGTCAAGCCTAATATACCATGTTTTGCCGCGACATAGGCGGATTTGAACGGGGAGGCGACGAGCCCGTGGGCCGAGGCGATGTTGATGATGCGGCCGTACTTTTTCGTCTTCATCAGCGGGATCGCGGCGCGCATGGTATGAAAGGAACTCGACAGATTGATCGCGATGATCTGATCCCATTTCTCGATCGGGAAATCCTCGATCTTCTCGACGTGCTGGATGCCGGCATTGTTGACCAGGACATCGACGCCGCCGAAGGTCTTCGCTGCCGTTTCGATCAGGTCGGCGATCTCGGCCGGCTTCGTCATGTCGGCCGGATGATAGATCGCCCGGCCTTTGGACAATGATTCAAGTCGGTCAACGATCGCGTTGATTTCATCAGCCTTTCCGAAACCATTGATGACGACGTTGTCGCCCGTTTCGGCGAAGGCAGTGGCGATCGCAAGGCCGATGCCGCTGGTGGAGCCGGTGACGACGACTGTTCTGCTCATGCTGTTCTCCCTGAAATCGCGATGCTGCGTTGCAGCGTTGACTGCGAGGTTATGCCCAAAGCCGGCGGGCTGGCAATTCCGCTTTATTCGCTTTTCTCGCCCGCATCCGTGTCCTATTGATTTGCTTCGACAATTGACATGCTGAGGGAGGGTTTGCATGAGCGGTTATGTTCTGGCGATCGATCAGGGAACGACGTCGACGCGGGCGATCGTCTTCGATGGCGACATGCATGTCGCCGGCAAGGGCCAGAAGGAATTCACCCAGACCTATCCGCGCTCAGGCTGGGTCGAGCACGATCCCGAGGAGATCTGGGATTCGGTCGTCTCCACCGTCAAGGCGGCGCTTCGCGATGCCGGGATCGAGGCTAGGGATATTGCCGCACTCGGCATCACCAACCAGCGCGAAACCGTCGTCGTCTGGGAGCGCGAAACGGGCCGCCCGATCCAGAATGCCATCGTCTGGCAGGACCGGCGCACGGCAAGCTATTGCGACAATCTGAAAAGGCAGGATCTCGAGCGGCTGTTCACGAAGAAGACCGGCCTCATCCTCGATCCCTATTTTTCCGGCACCAAGCTCTCCTGGATGCTCGCCAACGTGAAGGGCGCGCGGGCGCGCGCTGCCAGGGGCGATCTTTGCTTCGGCACGATCGACACCTTCCTGATCTGGCGGCTGACGGGTGGCACGAGCTTCGTCACCGATGCCACTAACGCCTCGCGCACGCTGATGTACAACATTGCCGAAAACGCGTGGGACGAGGATCTGCTCGAAATTCTGAGGGTCCCCGCCGCCATGCTGCCGGAGGTCAAGGATTGCGCAGCCGATTTCGGCACAGTCGATCCTGATATTTTCGGTGCTGCTATCCCGATTCTCGGCGTGGCCGGCGACCAGCAGGCAGCGACCATCGGCCAGGCGTGTTTTAGGCCGGGCATGATGAAATCGACCTACGGCACCGGCTGTTTCGCGCTGCTCAATACCGGCGCCGACATGGTGCGGTCCAAAAACCGGCTGCTGACCACCATCGCCTACCGCCTGAACGGCGAGACCACCTATGCGCTGGAAGGTTCGATCTTTATCGCCGGCGCCGCGGTGCAATGGCTGCGAGACGGGCTCGGCATCATCGGCAGCGCCGCCGAGACCAATGCCCTTGCCGAAAGGGCCGATCCGACCCAGGAGGTCTATCTCGTGCCCGCCTTCACCGGCCTCGGCGCACCGCATTGGGATGCTGCGGCGCGCGGCGCGATCTTCGGGCTGACGCGCAATAGCGGGCCGGCGGAACTCTCCCGGGCGGCACTGGAAGCTGTCTGCTACCAGACCCGCGACCTGCTCGACGCCATGCAAAAGGACTGGAAGAACGGCGCCGAGGACACAGTGCTGCGCGTAGATGGCGGCATGGTCGCCTCTAACTGGACGATGCAGCGCCTTGCCGACCTGCTCGATGCCCCGGTCGACCGCCCGGTCATTCTTGAGACGACGGCGCTGGGAGCCGCCTGGCTCGCCGGCAGCCGGGCAGGGGTGTGGCCGGACCGCGACGGTTTTTCGGCGACCTGGAAACGCGATCGGCGGTTCGAGCCCGAGATGGACGAGAAGGTGCGGGCGGCAAAGCTCAAGGGTTGGAAGAATGCGGTCAAGCGGACGCTGAGCGAGGGGTAAGGGGGCGGATGGAGCCGCGATATAACTCCGCTCGTTTCTGCGAGATACTCGGCTATTTCTGCAGCCACGGCGTTGCCGTGCTCGAGAAGATCACGAATTTCGCATCAATAATTTTTTGATGCGGCCTGTCGGGTAAGCGGTTACTCCTTCGTCATTTGGAAAGAGGAGTGAGCAATGCTTTATGCAATCCTTTGTTACGCCCATGAGGAAACCGTCTTCGCCTGGACCAAGGAGGAGGAGGCTGCCGTCATGGAGAAACTCTACGCCGTGCAGGAGCCGCTTGCCGCATCCGGCAAACTCGGCCCTGTCGGCCGGCTGATGCCGACCACGGCTGCGACCACAGTGCGCAAGGGCAAGGACGAGCCCTTGGTCATCGATGGGCCTTTTGCGGAAACGAAAGAGGCGCTTCTCGGCTTCTATGTGGTCGACTTTGAAACGCTCGACGAGGCGATCGCCTTCTCGAAGCAGCTTTCATCCGTCAATCCAGGTTCCACCTCTTACGAAATTCGGCCTTTCTACGTCTTCAGGCCGGGAGATGCTTCATCATGACAGACATTGCCTGGATCGACCACGCACTTGCCTCGGCCCGGCCAAAGGCCGTCGGCGCACTGCTGCGCTATTTCCGCAATCTCGATACAGCGGAAGAGGCGTTTCAGGAGGCGTGCCTGAGGGCGATCCGGACATGGCCGGAGAAAGGGCCGCCGCGTGATCCGACAGCCTGGCTCATCTTCGTCGGCCGCAACAGCGGCATCGACGCGGTGCGCAAGCGGGCAAAGATCCAGGCTCTGCCGGATGAAGACGTCATTTCCGATACCGAGGATGCCGAAAGCGATATCGCCGAGCGGCTGGACGATTCCAATTATCGCGACGATATCCTGCGGCTGCTGTTTATCTGCTGCCATCCCGATCTGCCGGCAACTCAGCAGATCGCGCTGGCGCTGCGTATCGTCTCCGGCCTTTCGGTGCCGCAGATCGCGCGTGCCTTCCTGGTTTCCGAAAGCGCCATGGAACAGCGCATCACCCGGGCCAAGGCGCGCGTCGCCAAGGCTGGTGTGCCTTTCGAAACGCCGAGCCCGCAGGAAAGAGCCGAACGGCTCTCGATCGTCAGCACGATGATTTACCTGATCTTCAACGAGGGCTACAGCCAGGCCGATCCCAGGCATGAGGCGGCTGCCTTCAGCGACGAAGCGATCCGGCTGGCGCGCTTGATGCTGCATATCTTCCCATCCGAACCGGAGCTGATGGGGCTACTTGCGCTCATGCTCCTGCAGATCTCGCGCCGGCCGGCGCGCTTCAATGCCGGAGACGAGATCGTGCTGCTCGAAGATCAGGACCGGTCGCTCTGGAACCAACCGCTCATCAATGAGGCGTTGGCGCTGCTCGACAAGGCGCTGCGCCATCGCAAGCCCGCTCCTTATCAGATTCAGGCAGCGATTGCCGCCGTTCACTCCCGCGCAATACGTGCCGAGGATACCGATTGGGTGGAGATCGATCTGCTCTATCGCGCGCTCGAGCGTCTCCAGCCGTCGCCTGTCATAACGCTGAACCGGGCCGTCGTCGTCTCCAAGCTCCAGGGTGCGCAGGATGCGCTCGACCTCATCGATCCGCTTGGCGAAAAACTCGGCGGCTATTTCTACTATCACGGCTTACGGGGCGGACTGCTGAAGCAGCTTGGCTTGACCAGCCAGGCGCGCGAGGCCTTCGACCGCGCCATTGCGCTGGCCCATTCGGCGGCTGAGGCAGCCCATATCCGCCGGCAGATCGACAAGATGCAGGAAGAGGCCACGCAGCCGATCGCAAAATAAAAATGCGAAAAGTCCGGCGCGTTGTCGGAACGACGAACTCTGACACGTCCTTGTAACAACCTGACAGGAAACAGGTTTCATTCAAATGGAGAGATGTCGAAATGGCCGCCACCACGCAACATGAACTCGTCATCGTTCGCGAATTCGACGCGCCGCGCGAGAAGATCTACAAAGCATGGACCGATCCTGATCTGATGAAGCAGTGGTTCGTGCCGCGTCCCTGGGGTGTGACGGAAGCAACGCTCGACGTCCGCCCCGGCGGTTCCAGCGTCGTTGTCATGCATGACCCCGAGGGCAATCAATACCCGAACCGCGGCGTCTATCTCGAGATCGTCGAGAACGAGAAGATCGTCTTCACCGATGCCTATACCAGCGCCTGGGTGCCTTCCGAGAAACCTTTCTTCACGGGCGTCATCCTGCTCGAAGATCTCGGCAACGGTCGCACGAAATATACGGCCAAGGCGCTGCACTGGCGCGCCGAGGACAAGGAAGCACACGAGAAGATGGGTTTCCACGAAGGATGGGGCAAGGCTGCGGACCAACTGGCGGAGCTGCTGGCGAAGATGTGAGCGGCGCGGTGAGGCGGCGCGGCGAGACCGCGTCGTCCTGACGCTTCAAGCAAGGTTTGAGGCGGTTCGAAAGATGATTCCGCCGGTGCTTCGAAGTCGTTGAATTCAGATTCGAATTGGTCTTCGATCGGTCTTTCAGATCGCCAAAGACCGCTATCGAGATTCTCGAACATTCCGTTCCAGAATTTGTATTTGCGCTGCATCCCCGGCATCCTTATCTCAGCCGAGAATTCAACAGGATGCCGATGATGGAACTGGGGCTTTACACATTCGCCGACGTCAATCCGAACCCCTCCCGCAGCAAGGGCGCGGAAGCGGCTGAGCGGCTGAAGCATCTTATCGAGGAAATCGAGCTTGCCGATCAGGTGGGGCTCGACGTCTTCGGCCTCGGCGAGCATCACCGGCCGGATTATGCAGCGTCTGCTCCGGCGGTCGTGCTGGCGGCGGCTGCCGTCAAGACCAGGAATATCCGGCTGACCAGTGCGGTCACCGTGCTCTCCTCCGATGATCCGGTGCGTGTCTTCCAGCAGTTTTCGACGCTCGATCTGATCTCCAACGGCCGGGCCGAAATCATGGCGGGGCGCGGCTCCTTCATCGAGTCCTTCCCGCTGTTCGGCTATAATCTCGAAGACTACGACCAGCTTTTCGAGGAGAAGCTCGATCTGCTGCTGGCGCTGCGCGACAGCGAGGTTGTGGAGTGGAAGGGCGAGCTTCGCGCGCCGATCAACGGGCGCGGCGTCTATCCCAGACCGCTGCAGGATACGTTGCCGCTCTGGGTCGCGGTCGGCGGTACGCCGCAGTCCGTGGCGCGCGCCGGCGCGCTGGGCCTGCCGGTGGCGCTGGCGATCATCGGCGGCGAGCCGCGCCGTTTTGCGCCGCTCTTCGATCTCTACCGCGAGGCCGCGCGCCGGGCAGGGCAGGATCAGTCAAAGTTGAAGACCAGCATCAACGTCCACGGCTTCATCGCCGACACGACGGCGGCAGCCGCCGACCAATTCTACGGGCCGCAGGCGGAGGTGATGAACCGCATCGGCCGCGAGCGCGGCTGGGGGCCGACCAACCGGGCGCATTTTGACATGTCGCGCGCGCCGAACGGCGCGCTCTTCGTCGGTGATCCCGAAGTGGTCGCCGAAAAGATCATCGCCCATCATGGGCTCTTCAAGAACGACCGCTTCCTGCTGCAGATGGCCATCGGCCTGATGCCGCATGCCGAGATCATGCGCGGCATCGAGCTTTACGGCACGAAAGTCGCGCCGATCGTCAGAAAGGCGTTGACTGATAGCAGCGAAGAGGCGAAAGCCACGGCTTCGAGCGCATAACGCCGAAAATCGGAATCGATTTTCGAAACGGAGTATGCGCAGATTCGAAGTGACAGAGCGTCCTTAGGGCTTCCTGTTGGAGGCGCGGCGCTCTAAGGCGGCCGCTGCCGCCCTGCGCAAGGCCGGAACAGACGAATGGTTATCGCAAACGACGACGAACTGACAAAGCTCAAGGAGATCGGCCGCATCTGCGCAAACGCCATTCAGGTGATGGCGGCGGCGATGGAGCCCGGAATGACGACGCTGGAGCTCGACCGGATCGGCCGCAAGGTGCTGGAGGAATCCGGGGCGCGTTCGGCGCCGGAGTTCTGCTACCAGTTTCCGGGCGCCACCTGCATCAGCATCAACGAAGAAATCGCCCACGGCATTCCCGGCCCGCGCGTCGTCCGCGCCGGCGACCTGATCAATATCGACGTCTCGGCTGAGAAGGACGGCTTCTTCGCCGATACCGGCGCCTCCTTCGCGGTGCCGCCGGTCAAGCCGAAGATCGAGCGGCTTTGCCGCGACGGCAAGCGGGCGCTCTGGGTCGGGCTCAACCAGGTCAAATCGGGCGAGCCGCTGGCAAAGATCGGCACCGCCGTCGGCGCCTTTGCACAGAAGAACCGCTATACGCTGGTCGCCAATCTGGCGAGCCACGGCGTTGGCCGCTCGCTGCATGAGGAGCCGGCCGAGCTCTCGACCTGGCCGGACCCTTCGGAAAAACGGATGATGACGGAAGGTCTCGTCTTCACCGTCGAGCCGTTTCTCTCGCTCGGCGCGACATGGGCCGAAGGCGGCGACGATGCCTGGACGCTCTATGCCGATCCGAAGGCGCCGACCGTGCAATACGAACACACGGTGGTCGCGACGAGCAATGGTCCGGTGATTTTGACCTTGCCGGACGAGCGGGCGTAAGACCGGCGCTGGACAATGAAGATGGCGGGAGCTGACTCCGTCTCAAATTCCGCCGTTCAGTCTTCGCCTCAGCCCCGCGTTCCCGGCCTGCCGCCTTGCGGGATTTCGGTGGCGGCGCGTTCGAGGATGCCGGCAATGCGGGCGGCTTCAAGTTTCGACCAGGGATAGCGCATCCTGAGCGCCGAGCGCAGCAGCATGCGGGCGGCGCGGATGTCGCCGCGGTCCTGCATGAAGTCGCCGCCATGGCCATCGTCGGCGCCGTGATGATCGGTTTCGAAGACGCGCTTCACATAGGCCATCTTCTCTCCGACGCGCTCGAGCCTGGCGAGCGTGAGCCGAGAATTTTGAAGTTTCGGGAAATTGATCGATCGATCAGAATTACTTGATTGTGATGCCGGTGCTGCGGCGCGATAAGCGCTGCATGCTCGTGCGCACCGGTCACTCCCCGCCGAATCTTGTCTCCACTGCCGCTGCCGGCGCCGTTGCCATGGCCGCTGCCATGGGCTTCGGGCGCTTCTCCTACACGCCGATCCTGCCCGGCATGATCAGCGGCGTGCCGCTTTCGGCAGCGGATGCAGGTTTTATCGCATCGGCAAATTTCGTCGGTTATCTCGTCGGCGCCGTGCTGGCCGCCTATGGCTGGGCAGCGGGGCGGGAGCGGCTGGTGGCGCTGCTGTCGCTGCTGGCAACCGCGATCCTGCTTGCCGCCATGGCTACCACCGATTCCGTCGCCGCCTTTGCCATCATTCGCTTCCTGGCGGGCATCGCCAGCGCTTTTGCAATGGTCTTCACCTCGTCGATCGTGCTCAGCCACGGGGCTGCTGCCGGCAACGATCATGTGCAGGCGGCGCATTTCGGCGGGCCAGGGGCGGGCATCGCGCTGTCCTCGGTCATGGTGTTTCTGATCGGCCTCGGCTTTCACGAGGGGCCGGGCGGCTGGCGCGCCGACTGGATCGGCGGGGCGCTTTATTGCGCGGCAAGCCTCGTCGTCGTTTTCCTGCTGCTGCCGTCGTCGCCGGCGCAATCGGCGCAGTCGGGCAAGGAGCCGGCGCTGGTCTGGAACCGGCCGATGGTGCTGCTGACGCTGTCCTATGGCCTGTTCGGCTTCGGCTACGTCATCACCGCGACCTTCCTTGTCACCATCGCACGTCTCTCTGCAACGGGACCCTTCGTCGAATTCCTCTGCTGGTTCATCGCCGGCCTGACGGCTGCGGTGGCGCTGTTTGCCTGGAAGCCGCTGGTCAAGCCGCTCGGGCTTGGGGGCGTCTATGTCGCGGCCCTTCTGGTCGAGGCAGCCGGTGTGCTTGCGACGGTGGCGCTACCGCCTTCCGTTGCACCGCTGATCGGCGGGGCGCTGTTCGGGGCAACGTTCCTGGCGATTACTGCTTTTGGGCTGCAGATCGGCCGCAAGCTTTCGCCTGCGAGCCCGCGGCGGATTCTGGCGATGATGACGGCCGCCTTCGGTGTCGGCCAGATCGTCGGGCCTGTTGTTGCCGGCTGGATCGCCGAGCGCACGGGCAGCTTCACCATGCCCACGGTGATCGCCGCCGTGGCACTCGTCGCCTGCGCAGCGCTCGTGATGCCGGTGATCAAGAAAATCGCCTAACCGGTTACATCTCCGTAACAATCGGCTGAACCCATTGCTGCTTCCTTGGAACTGCCTTAGTTTCCGGCACAATCAGTGTTGACGACACGCCCGAGACTCACAGTTCAGGAAAGCAAAGCCCCCGTGTTTCATTCGTTTTTCCCCCGACCGAAGCTGTTTTTTACGTCCGCGGTCGTATGGACGCTCGCCTGCGTTTTCTTTTGGTATTTCGCGGGCATTGGCCTTTTGACCAATCTTGGCTTTCCTCCGCTGCCGGAGGATGCGCAGCCGGTCGGAGCCGCGTTCTTTGTCGCACCCGCCAATCTGTCATTTTATCTATTTTTCATACTTTGCTCCGCTTTGTTCTGCGGTGTATGGCACGTCCTCGCCCACGCGCACCCTTGGAAAATATGGTCGGTCTGGGGATCGGCGCTGATCATTTTCATTACGTATTTCGGCGTTCAGATGGATGTGGCAATTAATGTTTGGCGAGGACCTTTCTTTGACCTTCTTCAAAATGCACTTGCCGGAAAACCGGGTATCACCAATGAGAATTTCTATTATTTGATCTTGAAGTTCTTGGAGATCGGTACGGTGGGCGTGATTGTGTCCGTGGTGTCTGCATTTCTCATCAACCACTATGTGTTGAGATGGCGCGTGGCGATGAACGATTTCTACATGTCGAAGTGGCAGAAACTTCGTCATATCGAAGGAGCGTCGCAACGTGTCCAGGAAGACACGATGCGGTTTGCAAACATCATCGAAGGCCTCGGCGTCAGCCTCATCGGCTCGGTCATGACGCTTATCGTCTTCCTGCCAATCCTGTCAGCGTTATCGGCCCATGTAACCGATCTTCCAATCCTTGGCGCGGTTCCGAATTCCCTCGTCTGGCTCGCGCTTGGTTGGTCGGTTTTAGGCACCGTTCTCCTGGCTGTTGTCGGCGTAAAACTGCCAGGATTGAATTTTCGCAACCAACGTGTTGAGGCGGCTTATCGCAAAGAACTCGTCTACGGCGAAGATCATGAAGATAGAGCCCAACCGGTAACCGTCGCCGAGTTGTTCTCGAACGTCAGGCGAAACTATTTCCGTATGTATTTTCACTATCTTTATTTCAATGTTGCACGTTATTCATACGGGCAGCTTGATGCGATATTTCTTTATTTCGTTTTGGTGCCGACTTTCGTCGCGCATAAGATCACGCTTGGGATATGGCAGCAGATTGCTACGGCTTTTGGCCAGGTCAGCAATTCGTTCCAATACCTCGTCAGTTCCTGGACGACGATCATCGAACTACTCTCCATCCACAAACGCCTCCAGGCCTTCGAAGCGGCAATCGACGACGAACCGCTGCCTGAGATCGACCAGCGCTATCTGGAGCGTGAGGCGGGTGTTGTTCACGCCGACGGCTGATGGAGCGGGGCTTGCCCAGATGGAGAAGGGCAGGTTGGGGATTTTAATGTGGTAGGTTGAAAAGGTCTCGCGTGCGGCCCCCTCATCCGCCTGCCGGCACCTTCTTCCCGCCGGGGAGAAGAGACTTGCCGCAACGTCTCGATTCCCTCTTCTCCCCAGCGGGGAGAAGGTGCCCGATAGGGCGGATGAGGGGCGACACGGCACGCCGTCTCATCCAATCGGACCTAGAAACACCTTGCAGTCTTGGTAGCCGCCGCCGTCAGAGGCCTGACGTCTGCAATTTCCCGCGTGCCTCGATCATCGGGATCGCTTCCGAATAGCTGACGCAGGCCACATCCGTTCGGTGGCAGACGTCGCTGACCAGTCGGTCGAGGGCGCGCCAGTAGGCGCCGCCGTTCATTTCGACGAAGTGGAAGCCGAGTTGCAGCGGGATGCGGGCGCCGGTATATTGCTTGTCGAAAGCCTCGTTGAAGGCGGCATAGGCGCGCTCCTCGAATTCCGCGGAATCGGCCGTATCCTCCTCACCCTTGGAATGGCGGACGAAGAGATTGTAGTCCATGCCGATGATCGGCTTGTCGTTCGGGCCTTCGGGGATCAGCGGCAGGCCGAAGCGGATGATGCCGTCTTCCTCGACAGGCATTGCCGGTCCCTTGGTGACGAGGCTCGCATCATAGGTGAAGCCCGCCTTCTTTTCGGCGGTGATCATATCGGCGCCAGCCGTCGCGGAGAGGTAGGGCGCGCGAAAGCCCTTAATGCCGTGATCGACCAGATCCTGCCAGCCGGTCGGTTCTTCGAGATCGACGCTCTTCCAGGCGTTTTTCAATGTCGCATGAAAGGTGGCGTACTCGGCCGACCAGTCGGCCTCGCTCCAGAGGCGGCCGTCGAAATGGCCGCAGGCATGGCTCGATATGTCATGTCCTTCGAGATGGGCGTGCCAGATATTGCCGAGGCGCTCGCGGATCTCGTCGTCGCTCTGGGCGAAGCCGACATTGGATTTTCCGCGTTTCTGGTGCGGCGCCTGATAGGCCTTGTTCGCCGCCTCGTTCATCAGGAAAGTGCAGGAGAGAAAATAGGTGAAGTGGGCGCCGTTTTTCGCCGCCATCTCGCGGCTCTTCAGCCACAGCGCGTTGTCGTGGGCGCCGTCGAAGGAAATGATGACGAGCTGTTTCGGCCGGTCGGCCGCCTCTGCAATTGCCGGAACGAGGAGCGAAACAGAAAGGCAGGCGGAGAAGAGGGAACGAGACATGGGCACCGCGACAATTTGTTCGCGGTTTCCCTCCGACAGAATTGCGGCGAAGCTGCGGTCGCGCTGGCATTTTTTCGCGCCAGCCGGTAAGCCATGACAAACGGCACGGAAGGGATCCGCAATGACATTGCTTATCGTCGGCATCATACTTTTCCTCGGGGTGCATCTGGTGCGGGTGCTGGTGCCGGACTTTCGCCGTTCGATGATCGCAAGCCTCGGCGAGAAGGGCTGGCGGGCGGCCTATTCGATTGCCAGCATCGCCACGCTGATCCTGTTGATCTACGGCTTCGGGCAGGCGCGGCAGGTGACCGGAACGCTTTACAATCCACCGGTCTGGATGGCGCATATAGCAATCACGCTGATGCTGATCGCTATGATCTGTCTCGTCGCCTCGCTGCTGCCGGCGGGGCATATCGCGACCAAGACCAAACATCCGATGGTGCTGTCGGTGAAGATCTGGGCACTGGCGCACCTGCTCGCCAATGGCGAGACGTCGTCGGTTCTGCTGTTTGCCGCCTTTCTCGCCTGGGGCGTTATCCTGCGCATTTCCTTGAAGCGGCGGCAGCGGGCGGGCGAGATCACGCTCCGACCGTTCGTCTCGGCCAAATACGACCTCTATGCCATCATCATCGGCATCGTCGTCTGGGCGCTGATCATCTGGAAGCTGCACGAATGGTTGATCGGCGTTTCGCCGCTCGTCATCTGACGAATCTTTCACATCCCCCTTACAACGGCTGCAAAATGGAGTAGAAGGCCCGACAATATGCGTTTTGCATGGTGTATGGGTATTCCGCGGCCGGAGACGAGAATGGCATTCAACGACGACAGCTTCATCCGTGAAGTCAATGAGGAATTGCGGTCTGACCAGATGAAGGGCGTCTGGCGCCGGTTCGGCCGCTATATCGTCGTCGTCGCCATCCTGATCGTCGTCGGTACCGCCGGCAAGGTTCTCTACGACTATTGGGACGACAACCGCTCCTCCGGCACCGGCGACCAGTTTCTGGCGGCAATGAAGCTAGCCGACGAGAACAAGAACGACGAGGCGCTGGCCGCGCTCGACAAGCTTGAGAAGGAAGGCCATGGTGCCTACCCGGTGCTGGCGCGCATGCGGGCCGCGACCGTTCAGGTGCAGAAGGGTGATACCGCCGCGGCAATCGCCGCCTTCAACGAGATCGGCAAGGACAATGCCATTCCGGCTGCCGTGCGCGATGCCGCCAAGATGCGCGCCGGCTGGCTGCTCATCGAGAACGGCACTTACGAACAGGTTTCGGCGGCGATCGAGGAAATGGCCGTTCCGGGCAACGCCTTCCGTCATTCGGCGCGCGAGGCACTCGGCCTTGCCGCTTACAAAGCCGGCAACATGGCGCAGGCGCGGCAGTGGTTCCAGTCGATCGTCGACGATACCGACAGCCCACGCAATGTTGCCAATCGCGCCCATATGATGCTTGATCTGATTACCGCATCCGGCAAGGCGCCCGCCGCTCAGGGCTGATCGCGTTAAGGACAAGATATGAGTTTCACGGTCGCGATCGTCGGTCGTCCGAATGTCGGCAAGTCGACACTTTTCAACCGGCTGGTAGGCAAGAAGCTGGCGCTTGTCGATGACACGCCGGGTGTTACCCGCGACCGCCGGCCGGGCGATGCGCGGCTGATGGGCCTGACCTTCACGATCATCGACACGGCTGGTCTGGAAGAGGCCGACGCGGAAAGCCTGCAGGGCCGGATGCGGGCGCAGACCGAAGCGGCGATCGACGAGGCGGATCTTTCGCTTTTCGTCGTCGACGCCAAGAGCGGATTGACGCCCGTCGATACCGACCTTGCCGAAATGCTGCGCCGGCGCGGCAAGCCGGTGGTGCTTGTCGCCAACAAATCCGAAGCGCGCGGCTCCGACAGCGGCTTCTATGACGCCTATACGCTCGGCCTCGGCGAGCCGACGCCGATTTCGGCAGAACACGGGCAGGGCATGCTCGACCTGCGCGATGCGATCGTCGCGGCGATCGGCGAGGACCGTGCCTATCCCGAGAAAGAGGATGTGGCGGTTACCGACGTCGACATTCCGCAATCATCAGACGAGGGCGACGAGGACGAAGAGCCGACCTATGACGAGACGAAGCCGCTCAGAGTGGCGATCGTCGGCCGGCCGAATGCCGGCAAGTCGACGCTGATCAATCGCTTCCTCGGCGAGGACCGGCTTTTGACCGGGCCGGAGGCAGGCATCACTCGCGATTCCATCTCGGTCGAATGGGATTGGCGCGGCCGCACCATCAAGATGTTCGATACGGCCGGCATGCGCCGCAAGGCGCGGGTGATCGAGAAGCTGGAGAAGCTTTCGGTCGCCGACGCATTGCGCGCCATCCGCTTCGCCGAAACCGTCGTTATCGTCTTCGATGCGACGATCCCCTTCGAGAAGCAGGACCTGCAGATCGTCGACCTGGTGTTGCGCGAGGGGCGTGCCGCCGTGCTCGCCTTCAACAAGTGGGACATGATCGAAGATCGGCAGGCGGTGCTTGCGGATCTGCGCGAAAAGACCGACCGGCTGCTGCCGCAGGCGCGGGGCATTCGTGCCGTGCCGATTTCCGGCCAGACCGGCTGGGGGCTCGACAAGCTCATGCAGTCGATCATCGATACCGACAAGGTCTGGAACAAGCGCATCTCGACGGCGCGGCTCAACCGCTGGCTGGAGACGCAGCAGATCCAGCATCCGCCACCGGCCGTTTCCGGCCGCCGCATCAAGCTGAAATATATGACGCAGGTGAAGGCCCGTCCGCCGGCTTTCATGATCTCCTGCACCCGGTCGGATGCGCTGCCGGAATCCTATACGCGCTATCTGATCAATGGCTTGCGCGCGGATTTCGACATGCCGAGCGTGCCGATCCGCATCCATTTCCGCTCGCCTGACAATCCGTTCGAAGGCAAGAAGAGGCGGACGTAGGGTTCAGGGGCTTCGTAGTGGGAACACCCCCTCTGCCCTGCCGGGCATCTCCTCCACAAGGGGGAGATCGGATGGGCGTTAAGGCTTCCCAAAACAACTACACTTGGCCATTGGAATATCGACAGAGAGGGACGAAGCGTTCGCCTCCTGCTGATCTCCCCACCTGTGGGGGAGATGCCCGGCAGGGCAGAGGGGGTACCACAAGCACTCTGATACCCAGTCCGGTTAGCAGCTAAGCCACGCTTCGATTCAGCGCCTCACGCAGCGCCACGATTTCGGCCTGGAGGCGCGTGAGGTCGACTGCGTCGCGACCGCTGGCAGCGGCGATGCAACCCGGGATGCCGATCGCCTTTTCCTTCAGGCCAATGCCTTCTTCGCTCAAGCGGACGATGACGACGCGTTCGTCGTCCTTGCTGCGTTCGCGTCTGACATAACCTGCGGTTTCCAGGCGTTTGAGCAAAGGGGTCAGCGTGCTCGATTCCAGGAAGAGCTTTTCACCGAGGCCACCGACGGTCTGGCCGTCCTGCTCCCAGAGAGAAACCATCGCCAGATATTGCGGATAGGTGAGACCCAACGTATCGAGCAGCGGCTTGTAGACGCGGTTCAGTGCGTGGCTTGCCGTATAGACGGCGAAGCAGATGAAATTGTCGAGCTTCAGCTGATCCTGCATGGGGTATCTCCAGAACTGATGGAAGTTATATCGTGCAATAAATAATCGTAAGCGATTTTTATGCATGGCTGCTATGCGCAAATTTAAATTGTCCTATAAATAATCGTGCGCGATATAAAAACGGTATTCAGGACGAACATCGAACCCGAGAGGACAAGACAATGTCGACCATCAAGACCGCAGTTTCCGCAGCAGCACTCCTGGCAGCTTCCTCCGTCGGCGCGCTTGCCGATTCGGTACTCGAACCGACAACGCAGAAATTCATCGACGGGCTTGCCGGCGGTAAGCCGATCTACACGCTGTCGCCGGCCGATGCCCGCAATGTTCTGGCGGGCGCGCAGAAGGGCGACGTGAAGAAGCTTGCCGCCCAGGAAGAGGACAGGGTCATCAAGGCCGGTCCGACAGGCAGCATCAAGCTGCGCATCCTCCGCCCGGAACATGCCAAGGGCACGCTGCCGGTCATTCTCTATTTCCATGGCGGCGGCTGGGTGTTGGGCGATGCCGATACACATGACCGGCTGGTGCGCGAGATCGCCAACGGCGCCGATGCCGCCGTCGTCTTCGTTGACTACGAGCGCTCGCCGGAAGCCCGCTATCCCGTTGCCATCGAGCAGGCCTATGCCGCGACCAAATATGTCGCCGAACATGCCAAGGAGTTCAAGGTCGATGCCTCCAGGCTCGCTGTCGCAGGCGACAGCGTCGGCGGCAACATGGCGGCGGTGGTAACGCTGCTTGCCAAGGAGCGTGGCGGTCCTGCCATCGACCAGCAGGTGCTGTTCTACCCCGTCACCGACGCCAATTTCAACAATGGTTCCTACAATGAGTTCGCTGATGGCCCGTGGTTGACGAAGGAAGCGATGAAGTGGTTCTGGAACGCCTATCTACCCGATGAAGCCAAGCGCAACGAGCCGACGGCCTCACCGCTGCAGGCGTCGCTGGAGCAGTTGAACGGGTTGCCGCCGGCGCTGGTCATCGTCGACGAGAACGACGTGCTGCGTGACGAAGGCGAGGCCTATGCCCGCAAGCTCAGCCAGGCCGGTGTCCGCGTCACGTCGATGCGCTATAACGGCACGATCCACGATTTCGTGCTGCTGAACGCCATTGCCGAAACGCCTGCCACGCGCAGCGCGATTGCGGTCGCCAATGACACGCTTCGCAGCGCTCTTCACAAGTAAAAACCAATCAGTCTGCGGATGGGACAGGCCCGGCGGTTTCGCCGGGCTTTCTGCTTCTTGGAAGCGACTTGGTGGCAAATTGCCAGGCTCTCTTCCATTTCGGCGTGATGACGCCGTTGGCGGCGCGAATATTGTTGATGAACTGCAGCGTCGCAGCTTCCCAGGAATATTGCATGGCGAGCTCGCGCGCCTTGTCTCGGGAGGCGGAAAGGGCGGCAAGGCATGCGGCCTGCAGATTCTGGTCGAGCGCCCCGACTTCGCTATCCTCGCCGATGATGTCGAGCGGGCCGGTGACCGGATAGGCTGCGACCGGCACGCCTGATGCCAGCGCTTCAAGGATGGTGTTGCCGAAGGTGTCGGTGAGCGAGGGAAAGACGAAGACGTCGGCCTGAGCATAGGTTTTCGCCAGATCCTCGCCGAACTGTACGCCGGTGAAGAAGACGTCCGGATATTGCTTCTCGAGTTCGGCGCGCGCCGGGCCGTCGCCGACGACGACTTTGGAACCCGGCAGGTCGAGATCCAGGAAGGCCGGCAGGTTCTTTTCCAACGCCACGCGACCGACCGTCATGAAGATCGGACGAGGGAGGCCGAAGGGCTCGTCTTCAAGCGGCATGGGGTGGAACTGCGTGGCATCAATGCCGCGGGTCCAGGGCATCAGATTCTTGATGCCGCGCGCCGATAGCTCGCGGGCAAGGCTCGGTGTCGCCACCATACAGCCGGCGCCGCCATTGTGGAACCAGCGCACGAAGGCGTAGAGCCAGCTCTGCGGGATCGGCAAGCGGGCGGAAACATACTCCGGAAAGCGGGTGTGATAGCTGGTCGAGAAGGGCATGCGCTTGCGCAGGCACCAGCGGCGGGCGGTCAGCCCCAGTGGGCCTTCGGTGGCGATATGCACGTAAGAGGGATTGTGCTTTTCGATCTCGCGGGCGATGCGGCGGTAATTGGCGATCGACAGGCGGATCTCAGGATAGGTCGGGCAGGGGATGCTGTTGAAGCGCTCCGGCGTCACCATGGAAACCTCGACGCCCATCTTCGCCAGTTCGCGGTTGGTGTTCTCGATCGAGCGCACGACGCCGTTGACCTGCGGGTGCCAGGCATCGGTGACGATCACCAGCCTCTCAGGCAGGTTCCCGGCGGCTGCGGCATTGGCCCAGCTCTCGCCGCTATAAGTGTTTGTCGGACGTTGCAGCATGTCACGATTTCCATCCGCGTCGCAGTGATATGCCAACGCTCAACCCCTCAGCGGGGTTCCGGAACGGCGATTCCCGCTTGCTTATTTTGAGGCATGACCATGATGGAAATATTACAGCCCATATTGCAAGGATTGCAGGGCTTTCGGCGGCCTGATCGCCCCGATTATGTCAGTGGCTGGCAGTTTCTCATTTGAAAGAAGAAGGTCACGGCGCCGGTCGTGGACCGGCGCCGCCTGGGAGGTCAAGCTGCAGCGGAAGCCGAGCTTGCGGTCGGAACTTCC
>NZ_VSZV01000331.1:41197-41283 GCF_008919455.1 Rhizobium sp. PEPV16 | reverse complement strand
CGTTCTTGACGAAGGAGTGCGGCACGCGGATCGAGGCACCACGGTCGGCAACGCCGTAGGAGAACTTGTTCCACGGAGCTGTCTCG
>NZ_VSZV01000331.1:40456-41187 GCF_008919455.1 Rhizobium sp. PEPV16 | reverse complement strand
GAGATCGTCTTCAGAACCTGCGAAGCGATCTGGTAGGGGCAGCCCTGCGAGTTCGGGCGGCGATCTTCCAGATAGCCCTTGTAGTCGTTCTTGACGAAGGAGTGCGGCACGCGGATCGAGGCACCACGGTCAGCAACGCCGTAGGAGAATTTGTTCCACGGAGCTGTCTCGTGCTTGCCGGTCAGGCGTTTGTCGTTGTCAGGACCGTAGACGTTGATGTGGTCCATCAGGTTCTTTTCGAACTGCGCCATCAGCGCTTCGAAATAGGCCTTGCCGCCGACTTCGCGCATGTACTTGGTCGAGAAGTTGCAATGCATGCCCGAGCCGTTCCAGTCGGTGTCGCCGAGCGGCTTGCAGTGATACTCGATGTCGATGCCGTACTTTTCGGTCAGGCGCTGCAGGAGGTAGCGTGCCATCCAGATCTGGTCGGCGGCCTTCTTGGAGCCCTTGCCGAAAATCTGGAATTCCCACTGGCCCTTGGCCACTTCGGCATTGATGCCTTCGTGGTTGATGCCGGCAGCGAGGCAAAGGTCGAGATGCTCTTCGACGATTTCGCGGGCAACGTCGCCGACGTTCGAATAGCCGACGCCGGTGTAGTAGGGGCCCTGCGGAGCGGGGTAGCCCTGCTCAGGGAAGCCGAGCGGACGGCCGTTCTGGTAGAAGAAATATTCCTGCTCGAAGCCGAACCAAGCGTCTTCGTCGTCGAGGATGGTGGCGCGGGCGTTCGATGC
>NZ_VSZV01000331.1:38461-40446 GCF_008919455.1 Rhizobium sp. PEPV16 | reverse complement strand
GACGGCCGTTCTGGTAGAAGAAATATTCCTGCTCGAAGCCGAACCAGGCATCTTCGTCGTCGAGGATGGTTGCACGAGCGTTGCTCGAATGCGGCGTGACGCCATCCGGCATCATGACTTCGCACATGACGAGAGCGCCGTTGGTGCGGGCCGGATCAGGATAAATGGCGACGGGCTTCAGCACGCAATCGGAGCTGCGGCCTTCAGCCTGCTGCGTCGACGAACCGTCGAAGCCCCAGAGCGGAAGCTGTTCCAGCGTCGGGAATGCGTCGAATTCCTTGATCTGCGTCTTGCCACGCAGGTTCGGTACCGGAGTGTACCCATCGAGCCAAATATACTCGAGCTTATATTTTGTCATCGTCTTCCTCGTAATTCAACACAAGCAAGAGGACGCATGCATGAAGCAGGTTGCGATTCCATTTTATTATGGGGAATTCTGCTTGCTATTGTAATATTGTCGAAGCGAATCCGGAGCCCTCACTTCGGACGATAATCCAGCGCAGCTTAATGCAATCTTCAAGGTTTTCTTGACGGCTTCATGTCTTCTCCCACGTCCACGGGATGGAAGCGCCATGGACTTCAATGAGGATTTTGCACATTTCGTCGGCTGCCTTTCTGCTTAAGCCAATGCATGCCTCATGACCAAAAACTGCTGGCTTTCGGGCATCGCGGTCCCATACGGTCCGTAAGCGGCAAGCTGAGACCGTTCAGCCCGCGTAATTCCACGGCATGAGTGCATCGAGATCGCTGCTGGGCCAGCCGTTGGCTATGCGCTCGAGGGTCTGGGCCAGCTTGCGATGTGTGGTTATCGCCCGGACGAGACGAACGTATCGCTGAGTCTGTAACCAAAGAAGGCATGGCCCTAAGACTCAAAATTATCGGTTGGTTTGATCGCGCAGGTGCTGATCCTGTTGCAACTGAAAGCTTTCAGTCAAGTTTGTGACCGGCTTGAAACATCCTTGGGAGACGGTTGGGGACCACGGAGTCCCCACATGTCCGAATATCAGCGTCGAACAACAACGAACAAGAGACCGCCGCAGCTAAAACTCGTCTGGCCTTCAGATGACCAACCTCCAAGCCCACCGCCAGCCGAAAATAGCTATACGCGAGGCTTTGCACTTTTCGGTCTCGCCTGGCATGTCACGCCTGAAAGTTTAACGGAGCAGCAGCGCATCTTGAACGAAAGCTGCGATGAACCAAACCGCCATGGCGCGATGACGTCCGTTCTGAACTGGATCCTAATGTTGCGACTCTAACGCCTGTCGCCCGCGGGCGACCTTTTCAAGAATATCGGTCGCGGATTTGGTCCAAACGAAGGGCTTTGGATCGGCGTTGTGATGATCGAGATAGTCTTGAATTGCAGCTTCGAGCTGGGCGACACTCTTGAATACGCCACACCGGATGCGATCGCCTGTGATCAAGCCGAAAAAGCGTTCGACCTGATTGAGCCAAGACGCCGAAGTGGGGGTGAAATGCATATGGAAGCGAGGGTGTTTGGCCAGCCAGGCTTTGACCGCCGGGTGTTTATGGATGGCATAGTTGTCGGCGATCAGGTGCAAGTCGAAGCCCTTGGGCGTGCTGCGGTCGATGAGCCGAAGGAATTTGAGCCATTCCTGGTGACGATGACGTTTCATGCATTCGCCGATCACCCTGCCGGTGGCGACATCGAGGGCGGCAAGCAGTGTCGTCGTGCCATGCCGCTTATAGTCATGGGTCATCGTTCCCGCCCGCCCCTTCTTCATCGGCAGGCCCGGTTGGGTGCGGTCCAGCGCCTGGATCTGTGACTTCTCGTCAACCGAAAACACCAGAGCCCGGTCCGGCGGATCAAGATAGAGACCGACGACGTCCGTCACCTTCTCGACGAACTGCTTGTCGTTCGACAGTTTGAACGTCTTGGTCAAATGGGGCTTGAGCCCATGTGCCGCCCAGATGCGCTGTACGCTGGTGTGGCTCAGACCAACCGCCTTGGCGAGCGAGCGCGCGCT
>NZ_VSZV01000331.1:2973-38451 GCF_008919455.1 Rhizobium sp. PEPV16 | reverse complement strand
TCATGACTTCGCACATGACGAGAGCGCCGTTGGTGCGGGCCGGATCGGGATAAATGGCGACGGGCTTCAGCACGCAGTCAGAGCTGCGGCCCTCGGCCTGCATGGTCGACGAACCGTCGAAGCCCCACAGCGGAAGCTGTTCCAGCGTCGGGAATTCATCGAATTCCTTGATCTGCGTCTTACCACGCAGGTTCGGTACTGGTGTGTACCCATCGAGCCAAATGTACTCGAGCTTAAATTTTGTCATCGCGACTCTCTCAATGCTACGAAGGTGAGCAAATCCGGAGGTGATCTCGGCGCGCAAGCGCATCCGACCGCCAGGGATGACGCTTTAAAAGCACGTAGCGTGCCAGTTTTGGCGCCACGCGAAAGAAAAATCGCGAATCAGCGTGTCGTCCGATTTTTTCCCTTTTGGAAAATCGGGCTGTTTTTAACGCTCACTGGCGGTATCGCCCATCAAATCGCACTTTTTCCATGTGGAACCGGATGAAAATTACGGCGTTAGGCTGAAATGATGAAGTGTTAAACAAATTATCGGAAGCTTTTAGCCGAGACAGCATGCCGACCGATTACAATTGCAACATTGCCCTTATTTTATGCAATTTGCATAAACTATGTGCATTATGCTATGTAGATGGTCCTGAAATGTTGATGCGCCGAACTGAATGGAGGCGATCTCATGCCCACCGGTTTCCATCGTGAATCCGCAACGATCTACCAGTTTCCCGTTAAGGCGATACGAAACGCCAACCGGTTCGAACGCGCCAGGCTGATGGAGCGCGAGGCCGCAGACGTCTGCGATGCTGCGCTCGACAGCTGCTGGTACCATGACGAGGCAGTTCGCGATTCCGATCGGCCGACGAAGTCCTGATTTCCCCTAGATCAGGATGATTTTAGGCCCGATCGGCCTGAAATCTGAATCCTGATCTAGATCAAAGAAATAGAGCATGATGTCGTCCGAAAACCGCGCACACTTTTCGGCATCATGCTCTGGCAGCGGGCAACCGATGCCGAAAGCGGGGAGCGCTCGCACATGGCGTTCATACTGGGTCAGCATGTGCGGCCTAAAGGCATGTCTCGCTAAGCGAATCTGAAAGATCGCGCCGCTCTAGCCGCCATCCAATCCAAGCTTTTCCCTTGGGACCAATGCACCATGTTCGCTGACGACGCGGGCAGCGACCTTTGTTGCGAAGCGGGCGGCGGCTGGTGCATCGCCAGCTTCGAGATATCGTGCGAGAAAGGCGCCATTAAAGCTGTCGCCGGCGCTGGTCGTGTCGATCACCTTCTCCACTTTTTCAGCCGGAACGAAGGTTTGCTCGCCGGCAAAATTCAGCGTGACACCGTCAGAGCCGTTCTTGACGACGATATGAATGGCGCCGAGTGCGCGATAGCGGTGGATCGTTGCCTCGATGGAATCATCGCCGAAATGGGCCGCCTCGTCGTCGAAGCTCGGCATGACAAGCACGGAGGAGCGAGCGCCTTCGCTGATCGTCGTGTGCATGACGTCGTAGCTGGACCAGAGCCGCGGGCGGATGTTCGGATCGAAGACGACGAGCTTGCCGGCGGCCTTGGCGCGACGGACTTCGGCAAGCAAAGTCTCGGCATCCTCATGCGGCAGGATGGCAAGGGTGATACCGGAGAAATAGACGACGTCAGCGCTCTCCACCGCCTCGCGCAGGCGGTCGGGATCGGCTGCCAGGCTGCGGGCGGCGGCGCTGTCGCGCCAGTAGCTGAAGGAGCGTTCGCCGTTCTTCAGGTTGATCATGTAGAGGCCGGGCGACCTGCCCCTGATGCGGCGGATGAGGCTGGTGCCGATGCCTGCCTTGTCGATGAAGGCTAGCATCTCATCCGACATGGCGTCGTCACCGAGGGCGGTGAAGTAGTCGACCGACCAGTCGGCGGCAAGGCAGGCACGGGCGTACCAGGCGGTGTTGAAGGTATCGCCGGCAAAGCCCTTGCGCAGCAGACCATCGCCTGCCTGCGAGAGTTCCACCATGCATTCACCAATCGATAGAAACCGTCTGCTCACCTTGTCCTCCCGGCACTAGAGCGCCGCGCGTCCAAGGACGCGCTAAGGACGCTCTATCACTTTGAATTGGCGCCTAACCCCGAAAATCGATTCCGATTTTCGGGGTTAGGCGCTGGTCCTCATTCGCTGATACGCGGAGAGCATGAAGGTGGCAAGCGCCGATAATAAGGAAGATGGAACCCTCACTTTCATGGGCGAGATGAAGGCCGCTTGCGCGGCCCTCGTTCTGCTCATGGCCTGTCCATGTGATAACAGGCGGCCTTCTGGCCGGGGCGGACCTCCTCGGTCGGCGGCATTTCGGTGCGACAGATGTCAGTCGCCTTCCAGCAGCGCGGTGAGAAGACGCAGCCTTTCGGCGGGTTAAGCGGCGAAGGCGGGTCACCCTGCAGACGGATGCGGGTGCGTAGGCGCGCAAGCTTCGGATCCGGGATCGGCGCGGCGGAAAAGAGCGCCTGCGTATAGGGATGAGCGGGATGATCGAAGACGGTGGCACAACTGCCTGCTTCCACCACCCTGCCGAGATAGAGCACCAGCACATCGTCGGAGATCAGCCGCACGACGGAGAGGTCGTGGCTGATGAAGATCAGCGTCAGGCCGAATTCCTTGCGGAGCTTGCGCAGAAGCGTGATGACCTGGCCCTGGATTGAGACGTCGAGGGCCGAAACCGGCTCATCGCAGATGATGAGCTTCGGTTTGGTAACGACCGCGCGGGCGATGCCGATGCGTTGCGCCTGGCCGCCGGAGAATTCGTGCGGATAGCGGTTGATCATTTCCGGCACCAGGCCGACGGCGGTCATGATATCGCGGACACGCTCGGTGCGCTCGGCTCTTGATAGCTTCGGCTCGAAGACGGTGAGCGGCTCGGCGATGATGTCGCCGACTGTCATGCGCGGGTCGAGCGAGGCGATCGGATCCTGGAAGATGATCTGCATGTCGCGCCGCGCAGCGCGCATTTCCTCGTCCGACAGGTCGAGCAGGTTGCGGCCCTGCCAGAGGATACGGCCCTTCTGCGATTTCAACAGCCGCAAGATGGAGCGGCCGAGCGTGGATTTGCCGCAGCCGGATTCGCCGACAATGCCGAGCGTGCGGCCTTCGCTGAGGTCGAAGCTGACATTGTTGACGGCGGTCAGGAAGATCGGCGGCTTGAAGAGGCCTTTCGCCGGCAGTTCGAATTGAGTCGTCAGGTTCTCGACCCTTAGAAGCGATCGTTCAGCCATGGTTCAGCAGCTCCTCGCGACGCGGGAAGGGGTGGTAGCAGGCGGCGCAGTGATGCGGCGCCAGCGTTTCGAGCAATGGCGGACGGTCGATGCAATCGTCCTGGACCTGGGAACAGCGCGGCGAGAAATTGCAGCCCTTCGGCAAGTGCTGCAGGTTCGGCGGACGCCCGGGGATGACGACGAGGTCGTCGACATCCTGGTCCGGCCGCGGGATCGAGGCATGCAGTGCCGCGGTATAGGGATGGGCCGGATTGTCGAAGAGCTCGTCGACGGGCGCTTCCTCGACGATGCGGCCGGCATACATGACGGCGACGCGATCGGCGAGGCCGGCGACGACGCCGAGATCGTGGGTGATCATGATAAGCGCTGTGTTCATCTCTGCCGTCAGATCGTTGAAAAGATCGAGGATCTGCGCCTGGATGGTGACGTCGAGCGCCGTCGTCGGCTCGTCGGCGATCAACAGCTTCGGCCGCGTGAGCAGCGCCATGGCGATGACGATGCGCTGGCGCATGCCGCCGGAGAGCTCGTGCGGATAGAGATGAAAGCGCCGTGTCGGGTCGGGGATGCCGACGCGTTTCAGCATGTCGAGGGCAGCAGTGGATGCGGCGCGCGCCGTCAGCCCGCCGTGCACCTCGAGCTGTTCCGTCAACTGCCGGGAAATCTTCAGCGATGGATTGAGGGCTGTCATCGGATCCTGGAAGACCATGGCCATGTCCTTGCCGCGGATCTGGTCGAGTTCGCGCGGTTTCAGCGCCAGCACGTCCTTGCCTTCGAGCAGCGCCTGTCCCGTCGTTTTGCCGTTCTTGGCGAGCAGCCCCATGATGCCGAGGAAGGTCTGGCTCTTGCCGGAACCGGACTCGCCGACGATAGCGATGCGCTCGCCGCGCTTGACCGTCAGGTTCATGTTCGAGACCGCCTTCACCTCTCCATCCGGTGTCTTGAAGGTGATCGAGTAGTCTTTGAGTTCGAGAAGGGTGTCTTTTTGTGTTTCCTGGGACATTCTTAGCGATCCTTCGGGTCGAACGCGTCGCGCAGGCCGTCACCGATGAAGAGCAGGCTGAGCAGCAGGGCGACGAGGAAGCTTGCCGGGAAGACCAGCAGCCACGGCATGCTTTCCATGGCATCGGTTCCCTCGGCGATCAGTGTGCCGAGCGAGGTCAGCGGTTCCTGCACGCCGAAGCCGAGATAGGAAAGGAAGCTTTCGGTGGCGATGATTTCAGGCACCGTCAAGGCTGCGAAGATGACCACGGGTCCGACGAGGTTCGGGATGATGTGTTTGATGATGATCTTGAACGGCCGCTGCCCGGATGCGCGGGCCGCTTCGATGAATTCGCGATGCTTGATCGACAGCGTCTGGCCGCGCACGATGCGGGCCATGGTCAGCCATTCCAGCGCGCCGATGGCGGCAAACAGCAGATAGACGTTGCGGCCGAAGATCACCATCAGCAGGATGACGAAGAGGATATAGGGAAGCGCGTACATGATATCGACGAAGCGCATCATGATCGCATCCAGCCTGCCGCCGATATAGCCCGACACCGCGCCGTAAAGCACGCCGATGAAGACGGAGACGACGGTCGCCGTCAACGCCACGGCAAGCGAGACGCGGGTGCCGTAAAGGACGCGAGCGAGAAGGTCGCGGCCGTTCGGGTCGGTGCCGAAATAGTGGCCGGTTTCGATCGAGGGCGGTATGCGGAAGGCCGCCCAATCCGGATCCTCGTAGTTGAAGGGAATGAACCAGGGGCCGATAAAGGCCGCGAGGATCAGCAGCGTCAGGACGACGATCGACAGGACCGCGGCCTTGTTGCGCCCAAGGCGGCGCAAGGCATCCCTAGTGAGCGAGCGGCTTTCGGGCGCAAGGCCCTCCGCCTCCAGAAGTTCCTGGGCGAGCAGCTCGCGTTTTGCGGGGTTGAGGATCATCGGTTTCTCACTTTCGGATCGAGCCACGCATAGGCGATATCGACGAGAAGGTTCAGAACGACGATCAGCACCATGTAGAAGATGACCGTGCCGAGAACCATGCCGTAATCGCGGTTGAGCGCCGCGTTGATGAAGTAGCGGCCGATGCCGGGCAATCCGAAGATGCTCTCGACAACAAGCGAGCCGGTGAGAAGGTAACTAGCCGCCGGTCCGAGATAGGAGACCACAGGCATTAGTGCGGGTTTCAGCGCATGGCGCATCACGGTCAGCCGCGGGCCAATGCCCTTGGCCTTGGCGGTGCGGATGAAGTTCTGGTTCATCACCTCGATCATCGAGCCGCGGGTGATGCGCGAAATGCGCCCTGCATGCGGCAGAGCCAGAACGACGATCGGCAGGATCAGGAACTTGATCGATCCGTCACCCCAGCCGCCGACCGGAAGCCAGGCGAGATGGATGCCGAAGACGAGCTGCAGTATGGGGGCGATCAGGAAGTTCGGCAGCACGACGCCAATCAGGATGAGGGCGCCGAGAATGTAATCCGGCGTCTTGTTCTGATAGAGCGCCCCAAAACAGCCGACGGCGACGCCGACGATGATGGCGAGCAGAAAGGCTGCGGTGCCGATCGTGAAAGTGTAGGGCAGACCGATCATGATCTGCTGGGCGACGGTGAAATCTTCGCTGGCGAAGGAGGGGCCGAGATCGCCCCGGAGCAGGTCACCGACATAGATCAGGTATTGCTGGATGAGCGGCTTGTCGAGGTTGTAGTGAGCCGCAAGGTTTTTCAGGATCACCGGCGGCAATGGCCTTTCGCCATCGAAAGGTCCGCCGGGGGCAAGGCGCAAAACAAAAAAGCAGGCTGTGACGGCGATCCACAGAACGGGGATCGTCGACAGGAGGCGACGGAGTGCGTATTTGATCATGATCGTGGGCCGGTCCTTTCCGCAGTGCGCGGAAAGGACCGTTTTCCCTTACTCTTTCATCGACAGCCAGCGGGTGCGGTGGATGTCCTGGATATTGTCGACGAAGCCTTCGATCTTCGGCGAGACGACATTCTTCGAGACGTAGTAATAGATCGGCAGGGCGGCGGATTCATCGAGCGCCAGCTGCTCGGCCTTTTTGAAGATCGCGGCACGCTTGGCGAGATCCGTCTCCGCGTTGCCTTCCTTGATCATCTTGTCGTACTCGGGATTGGACCAGCGGCCGTAGTTCATCTGCACGCCTGTCACCAGGAGGTTCAGGAAGTTGTCCGGGTCGTTGTAGTCGGCGAGCCAGCCGGCGCGGCCGATTTCGACCTGGCCACGCTGCATCTGGTCGTAATGCACCTTGGTTTCGGCGTTGACAAGCTCGACATTGACGCCGAGCGGCTTCCACATGGAAGCGATCGCGACGGCGATGCGCTTATGGTTGTCGTTGGTGTTGTAGCTGAGCACGGCGTGCAGCGGCTTGTCCGGGCCGAAGCCGGCTTCGGTCAGAAGCTTCTTGGCTTCGGCGACCTTCTCGTTATAGGGCAGGTCCTTCCAGCTGACATAGGCCGGCTCGCCGTAATTTGCCGTGCCCGGCGGCACCCAGGAATAGGCCGGCAGTTCGCCGGTGCCGAGGATCTGTGGGCCGATCACTTCACGGTTGATCGCCATGGAGAGAGCCTGGCGGACGCGCTTGTCGCTGAAGGGCGGCTTCTGCGAGTTGACGACGTAATAGTAGAGGCCGGAGAAGGGGGCGACATGCGCCTGGCCCGGCAGGTTCTTCTTCATCCACTCGTACTGGTCGGTCGGGAAGTCGGTGAGGATGTCGAACTCGCCTGCGCGGTAGCGCTTCAGCGCGGCTTCCTGATCCTCGAGCACGAAGAACTTCGCGCCGTCGATCTTCAGGTCCTTGGTGTCGTACCACTGATCGTTCTTGACCGTCGTGACATGCGAGCCGGGAACCCATTCGACCGGCTTGTAGGGCCCGTTGGTGACGATGTTGCCGATCTTGACCCAATCCTGACCCTTTGCCTCGACGACATGCTTCGGCAGCGGGTAGGCGGTGTAGTGCATCAGCGCATTGATGAAATAGGGGGTGGCGTTTTCAAGCGTGATCTCGAGCGTCTTGTCGTCAATCGCCTTGACGCCGAGCTGGTTGAGATCGGTTATCTCACCCTTGTTGATCTTTTCCGCATTTTTGATGGTGAATTGCAGATAGGCATAATCGGCGGCATTCTTTGGGTCGACGAGGCGCTGGAAGGCGAAGACGAAGTCTCCTGCCGTGACCGGCTGGCCATCGGACCACTTGATGCCGTCGCGAAGCTTGAAGGTGTAGACCTTGCCATCAGGCGAAATCGTCCAGCTTTCAGCCTGGCCGGGGATCGGATTATCCTTGGCGTCCTCGGTGACGAGGCCTTCGAAAATGTCGCCGGCGATACGGTTCTCCCAGTCGCCGGAAAGCTTCTGCGGATCGAGCGACTGCGGGTCGCCACCATTGTGAATGTTGAGCGTGGCCGCATGGGCCGAAAACGCCAGCAATGTGCCAAGCATTGCAGAGGCGAGAAATTTTTTCGCGAAATGGTTCATGGTGGGTCCACCTTTCTAGGCTTTTCGCCTTTATTAGACATTTGTTCCCGGTGTTTGACCTCTTACGTGCAGGTCAGCGCGCACATTATCGCAAAGGCTTTGCGTTGCAACCCCAAATCCGGGGGGTGGGAACGGGTTGTGGACAAGCCTATATACGTCTCCCCCTTGTCATATCGCGACGACGCGTCGCGGCGTTTCGCAAAGGCTTCATAACCGCTTCACATGGTTGTCTTTTGTTTCGTCCGCTTTAGTGTGGCGAGCGCAAACGAGGCAGGAGATATAGCCGATGGCATTGCAGGCAGGCGAGAGTGCGGACTGGTGGCGTGGCGCGGTGATCTATCAGGTCTATCCGCGCTCTTTTCAGGACACCAATAGCGACGGTCTCGGCGATCTCAGGGGCATCACCCGCCGGCTGCCGCATATTGCCAGCCTCGGCGTCGACGCGATCTGGCTCTCGCCTTTCTTCAAGTCGCCGATGGCCGACATGGGCTACGACGTTTCCGATTATTGCGACGTCGATCCGATCTTCGGGACGCTCGCCGATTTCGACGAGATGATGGCCGAAGCGCACAGGCTCGGCATCAAGGTCGTCATCGACCAGGTGATCTCGCATACCTCCGACCGGCATCCCTGGTTCGTCGAGAGCCGGTCGAGCCGGACCAATCCCAAGGCGGACTGGTATGTCTGGGCCGACCCGAAGCCTGACGGTACGGCGCCGAATAACTGGCTGTCGATTTTCGGTGGCCCGGGCTGGGAGTGGGATGGCGTGCGCCGGCAATATTACCAGCACAATTTCCTGACCTCGCAGCCGGACCTCAACTTCCACAGCAAGGCGGTGCAGGATGCGGTGCTGGAGACGGTGAAGTTCTGGCTCGATCGCGGCGTCGACGGCTTCCGCCTGGACACGGTCAACTATTATTTCTGCGACAAGCTGCTCAGGAGCAATCCGCCGCACGAGCCCGACGAGGATGATGCAGGCCTCGATGCGCCCGATACCAATCCCTACGGCATGCAGAACCATCTTTATGACAAGACGCAGCCGGAAAATGTCGATTTCCTCAAACGCTTCCGGGTGCTGCTCGATCAGTACGAGGATCGCACGACTGTCGGCGAGGTCGGCGATGGAGCGCGTTCGCTGAAGACGGTTGGCGCCTATACGAGCGGCGGCGACAAGCTGCACATGTGCTACACATTCGATCTGCTCGGACCGGATTTCACCGCCGAGCATATCCGCGGCTGCGTCGAAGCTTTCCAGAAGGCGGTCACGGACGGCTGGGTCTGCTGGGCTTTTTCCAACCACGACGTCATGCGCCATGTCAGCCGGTTTGCGCTGACGGAGGAAGAGCGCCCTGTCATCGCCAAGCTGGCGATCTCGGTGCTTGCGGCGCTGCGCGGCTCGATCTGCCTCTATCAGGGCGAGGAGCTCGGTCTGCCCGAGGCGGAGCTCGCCTTCGAGGATCTGCGCGATCCCTACGGCATCCGCTTCTGGCCAGCCTTCAAGGGCCGCGACGGATGCCGCACGCCGATGCCCTGGGAAGCCGGCAAGGCGCATGCGGGCTTCACCTCCGCGGAAAAGAGCTGGCTGCCGGTGCCTTACGAGCAGGCAGCGCTTTCCGTGGATACGCAGGAGGCGAGCGAAAGCTCGGTGCTGCATCACTACCGCAGGACGCTGGCATTCCGGAAGGGCCACCCGGCGCTGATCGACGGCGACATGACCTTCATCGGCACCGATCAGGATCTGCTCGCCTTCACTCGCGAAAAGAACGGCGAAAAGCTGCTCTTCGTTTTCAACCTGACGCGCAAGCCGGCGGAATTTCGCCTGCCCGATGGAATGGTGCTTGGGGAAGCGGTTGAGATGCCGGGCTTCGAGGCGGCGGCTGGCGCGGGGCTCGTGAAGCTTGCGGCGCTGGATGGGTTTTGTGCGCGGGTTTGACGTTCGACTGCTGTGTCTTTGAAGGCGACCGTCGAGGTTGTCCGCCGCGGCGCCAGCCCTTTTTCAATCACATCACCCAATCAGCGCGAACTTGTCGACATCCACCATGCCGCGGTCGGATATCTTCAGGTGCGGGATGACCGGCAGCGGTAGGAAGGCGAGTTGGAGAAAGGGTTCCTCCAGCGTGGCGCCCAGCGCCAAGGCGGCTTTGCGCAGTTGGTGGAGCGTATCGCGGACCGTCTCGTAGGGCTCGAGGCTCATCAAGCCGGCGATGGGCAGGGCGATTTCGCCGGTGACCTTGCCGTCTTCGACGACGACGAAGCCGCCCTTGATCTCGCCGAGCCGGTTTGCGGCGCGTGCCATGTCGTCCTCGCTGACACCGACCACGCAGATATTGTGGCTGTCATGGCCGACGGTCGAGGCGATCGCACCCTTCTTCAGGCCAAAACCCTGGACGAAGCCGTTGGCATGGTTGCCGTTCTTGCCATGGCGCTCGATGACGGCGACCTTGATGATATCGTTGGCAAGATCGACCGTCGTCTCGTTGCCCCTGACGGGCAGGCGATAGCGGCGATGCTCGGTGATGATCTTGCCCGGTATGACGCCGATGACAGGCGTTTCGCCTTCGGCGACCGGGACGCCGAAATGGGCGGCGTTGACGGGCCGGGACTTGACGCTGTCGAGGCCGATTGGGGCAACCGGTCTGCGCGAGGAAAAGAGCGCATCGGTGACGCGGCGGCCGGCCGAGAAAACCATGTCGGCGCGGCAGTTTTCCAGACTGTCGAGCACCACCAGATCGGCGCGCCAGCCCGGCGCGACCAGGCCACGGTCTTTGAGGCCGAAGGCGCGGGCGGCCGAAATCGAGGCGGCCCGGTAGATCGCCAGGGGCTCGACGCCACTTGCGATCGCCGTGCGGATCATGTGATCGAGATGACCCTGTTCGGCGATATCGAGCGGATTGCGGTCGTCGGTGCAAAGCGCGAGGAAGGGTGAAAGCCGCTCGGTGATAATGGGTATCAGCGCCGCGAGATCCTTGGAGACCGAACCCTCGCGCACGAGGATATGCATGCCCTTGCGGATCTTCTCCAAGGCTTCGCCGGCGGTCGTGCATTCGTGCTCGGTGCGGATGCCGGCCGAGAGGTAACCGTTGAGGTCGTTGCCTGAGAGCAGCGGCGCATGACCGTCGATATGGCCGCACTGGAAGGCGTCGAGCTTGGCCATGCAGACGGGATCCTTGTGGATCACGCCGGGGAAATTCATGAATTCGGCAAGTCCGATCACCTTCGGATGGTGGCGGAAGGGCAGGAGGCGCTCGATCGGCAGATCGGCACCGGAGGTTTCAAGATGCGTCGCCGGCACACAGGAGGAGAGCTGGACGCGGATGTCCATGATCGTCTCCAGCGCGGATTCGAGAAAGAACTCGATGCCGGCGGTTCCAAGCACATTGGCGATTTCGTGAGGATCGCAGATGGCGGTGGTGACGCCGTAGGGCAGAACGCAGCGGTCGAATTCATGCGGGGTCACCAGCGAAGATTCGATGTGCAGATGCGTGTCGATGAAGCCCGGAACGACGATCCTGCCCGAAATATCGATCTCGGTTTCGCCCTCATAATTGCCTGAGGTGCCGACGATGCGATCGGCGCCGATGGCAATGTCGGATCGGACGAGGTCACCGGTGACGAGGTCGAAGAAGCGGCCGCCCTTCAGCACGATATCAGCCGGCACGCGGCCGACACCCTGGTCGATCAGACGTTCGAGCTTGGTGGTCATGAATTGCTACCTCTTCGACTGTTTTCTGCCGGTGATCAGGAACGAATGCTGGAAAACATTTGGGTTGTATTTCCGGCTGCTATTGCCTCGCTGGCAGCAGTGCTAGTGAAGTGAGAATATAGATGTCCGTTTCCAACTCAAGGTCATGATATGAAAGCGATTATTTCGGCAGCTTGCGCGGCTGCCTTTTTGTTGAGCGGCTGTGTCAACAACTCAGCTGTACTCACGACCGACAAAGATGGAAAGGTCAGTCGGATCATTCTCGGAAAGTCGACTGGAAGTGTTGCTTCCGATGAAGACCTTAAGCGCGTTGTGGTCGCCAGTTTCTACGCGCGAATTTCAAACCCAAAACCCAGTTGGACTTATCGTCAACCGATGGTGCTCATTAAACATCCAACACTGGAAAGTTACCTGCCTAAGGACAATGAGAAGCCCGACTGATCGGCAACCATTCCCAAAATGCAAATCGAGCGCCGTGGGGCGCCCGATCCTCGTTTATAAAAGCTGTCGATTACTCTGCGGCGACGATCTTGCCGGCTTCCCATTTGTAGAGCGAGAAGCTCTGCGAGGTGAGATCGCCGGTCTCGCCGTAGGTGACCTTGCCGATGGCGGTGGGGATCTCTTCGCCGCCTTTCAGCGCAGTCGCGACGGCTTCCGCATCCTCGGCGCTGCCGGCCTTCTCGATGCCGGCCTTCAACACTTCGACGGCGGCATAAGCGTTTAGCGTGAAGGCTTCGGCGGGGATGTTCTTGGCGGCGAGCGCGTCGGCTGCGGCTTTGGAATCCGGGCTCTTGGTGGCGTCCGAAGCGTTGGTGAAGATCGTGCCTGCTGCCGCATCCGTGCCGATTGCCCAGAATTCGGTGTTGGAGAGTCCGTCGCCGCCGATGATCGTCGCGTTGGCGGCGAGGTCATGCAGCTGGCGGGCCAGCAGGCCGCCTTCCGGGTGGTAGCCGCCGAAATAGACCACGTCGACCTTCTCGGACTTGATGCGGGTGGTGAGCGCGCTGAAATCCTTGTCACCAGGCGTGATCGCGTCGTTAATGACTTCGGTGATGCCGCCGGCGTTCAGCGTCGCCTTGAAGGCGTCGGCTAGGCCCTTTCCGTAGGCGCCCTTGTCGTTGACGATGGCGACGCGCTTGTCCTTGAAATTCTTCAGCACATATTTGGCGGCGACTTCGGCCTGCTGATCGTCGCGGCCGCAGGTGCGCAGCACGTTGGTCAGACCGCGCTTGGTCAGGTCAGGAGCCGTCGCGGTCGGGGTGACCATCAGCACGCCGTTTTCAGCAAGCACGTCCGAAACGGGAATGGCGACGCCCGATGTCACCGGGCCGACGACGAAGCGGATGCCGTCGCCGACGACCTTGTTGGCGGCGGAAACGCCCTGTTTCGGTTCGCCGGCATCATCGGCCAGTTCGAGGACGACCTTCTCGCCGAGAATTCCGCCCTTCTTGTTGATCTCGTCGACGGCGGTCTGCGCACCGTTCTTCACCTGGTCGCCATAGGCGGCGACGGGGCCGGTCAGCGGCGCGATCAGGCCGATGGTGATATCGGCATGGGCAAGCGGCGCTAAGGCGAGCGAAGCGACGAGGGTCGCCGTTAATGTCTTGAGGGTCATTGTCTGTCTCCTTGGATGGGGTCATTCGACCCGCGATGAGGTGCCGCGCCGGATTTTCCGGATCGTTCAACGGCCCCCAGGCCGTGCCAAGGACGATCGATATCGGCGCGATCGATGCGCCCTCCGGCCATATTTGGCTCGAATGGGTGCAACGGCAAGATTTCTAAGAATTTTGGTGAGATTTCGCAAGTTGATAACAAAATGAAACGAAAATCGAGCCGATCCGGCGCGAAATAATCCAAAATCGTCGATCGTGGCGCCGTCTGCAGATCTCCGGAGGGTGCTGTACCCGCATCTGCGCGGTGCCGATGAACCAGCCGAATTTCGCGAAACTCTTCATCTTTCTGAATAGTCGAATTCGGTTTCGAGATTAACACTTGATTCTACCAATTAGAGTAGAATCATTGTTCGTGCATATATTGCTGCGATGCAAAAGAACGGCCGATAATAAACAGAGAGATATTTCAGGAACAGAGATCTGGATGCTCAAGCGTATCGAAGCCAGACAGGTGCGCAACGGAATGTTTGTGGAGGCGATCGAGGGTGCATGGCAGGACCCTCTTCTGTCCAAGCGAAGATTTCTGCTGCGCCGTGAAGTCGATGCCCTGAAGCTTCGCAAGAGCCGCATTGAAGGTATTATCATCAACACCAGCAGAGGCCTCGACATCGACGGTCTGCCAGGCGGCAATATCGAGATCGACACGAAGGCGGCACGCGAGACCATCCAGAAATCCGTGCAGGTCCTAGAAAGCGTTTTCGGCCGGCTCCAGCATGGTGATGGCATCAGCTTCGATCAGGTGGCGCCGGTGATTTCCTCGGTCTCCAAGTCGATGGATGACAATCCCACTGTCTTTCTGAGCGTTACACGTCTGAAATCCAAGGACGAAGTGACGTTTCTGCATTCGCTTTCGGTGAGTGCGCTGATGATCCTTTTCGGCCGTCATCTCGGACTTGACGAGACGACCGTGCAAATGCTCGGCACGGCAGGATTGCTGCACGACGTCGGCAAGCTGGAAATTCCGCTCGAGATACTCAACAAGGAAGGGCGCCTGGACGAGAACGAGATCAAGATGATCCGCGATCATCCGGAAAAGGGGCACGCAATCCTGTCACGCCAGGAAGGCATGTCGGAGATCGTTCTCGACGTCTGCCTCAACCATCATGAGCGTATCGACGGCAAGGGCTACCCCCGCAGGCTTTCCGAAGCGCAGGTCAGCTTCCATGCGCGTCTTGCTGCGATTTGCGACGTCTATGACGCCATGACCTCCGTGCGGCCGTACAAGGCGCCATGGAGTGCGAGCCAAGCACTGAAATGGATGCTCGGCAATGAAGGGCAATTCGATCGCCGGCTGCTGAAGAAATTTGCCCTCTGCCTTTCCGTCGCCGCCGTGACCTGAGGCCTATCGATCTTCCCAACAAAGGGCCTGCGTGTACTTACAGCGCCGCGAGTCTAATCAGACGCGCGGCGCTGTAACATTTTGAATTGCTACATAATTTTATCCTTAAATCGATTCCGATATAAGGAATTATGCAGGAGGTCTGCCACAGGCCGTGATGCCGGAAGTCTTCAGAGCTTTCTCAAATGTTGTTCTGGAGGATCGTCCGCAGCTTGCCGAAGAGCTCGTCGATGTGGTGCTTCTCGATGATCAGCGGCGGGGAGAGCGCGATGATATCGCCGGTGGTGCGGATCAGCAGGCCGCTTTCATAGGCTTTCAGGAAAGCGGTGAAGGCGCGCTTGGTGGGCTCGCCGGCGATCGGGTCGAGTTCTATGGCGCCGATCAGGCCGGTGTTCCTGATGTCGATGACATTGGGGCAGTCCTTCAGCGAATGCAGCGCGTCGGCCCAGTAGTCGGAAAGCTCGGCGGCGCGTGTCAGCAGGCCCTCTTCCTTGTAGGTGTCGAGCGTGGCGAGTGCGGCGGCGGAGGCGATCGGGTTGCCGGAATAGGTATAGCCGTGGAAGAACTCGATCATGTGCTCCGGGCCGTTCATGAAGGCATCATGAATCTCGGAGGTGACGAAGACGGCGCCCATCGGAATGACGCCGTTGGTCAGTCCCTTGGCGGCGGTGATCATGTCGGGCTTGACGTCGTAATATTGCGCGGCAAAGGGGGCGCCGAGGCGGCCGAAGCCGGTGATGACCTCGTCGAAGATCAGAAGGATACCGTGTTTGGTGCAAATCTCGCGCAGCTTCTGCAGGTAGCCCTTCGGTGGGATCAAGACGCCGGTGGAGCCCGCCACCGGCTCGACGATGACGGCGGCGACGGTGGAGGCGTCATGCAGGGTGACGATCCGCTCGAGCTCGGTGGCGATGTCGCCGCCATGCTCGGGCTCGCCGCGGGTAAAGTTGTTCTTGCCGGGCTGGTGGGTGTGCGGCATGTGATCGACGCCGGTCAGCAGCGTGCCGAACATCTTGCGGTTGGTGACGATGCCGCCGACGGAGATGCCGCCGAAATTGACGCCGTGATAGCCGCGCTCGCGGCCGATCAGGCGGAAGCGTGATCCATTGCCCTTCACGCGGTGATAGGCGAGCGCCACCTTGAGCGCCGTCTCGACGGATTCGGAACCGGAGTTGGTGTAGAGGACGTGGTTCAGGCCTTCCGGGGCAATGTCGACCAGGCGATTCGCCAGTTCGAAGGCCTTGGGATGGCCGAGCTGGAAGGCCGGCGCGTAATCGAGTTCGCCGGCCTGCTCGCGGATCGCCTCGGTGATCTTCGGGCGGCAGTGGCCGGCATTGACGCACCAGAGGCCAGCCGTGCCGTCCAGCACCTGACGACCGTCATGGGTCGTATAGTACATGTCCTTGGCGCCGACGAACAAACGCGGCTCCTTCTTGAACTGGCGATTTGCCGTAAACGGCATCCAGAAGGCGCGAAGATCGTTCGGTGCATTGAGGCGATTGAACATGCTGTTCTCCTGGCCGCTAACGGCCCTTTCCCGGGGCTTCACGCCCATATTTTTACTGCCCGGTCAAATTATCAGGGCTTCCCAAGGCGTCAACGGGAAAAGTCCCCAGAGCCCCTCCTGACAGGAGGCTCAACTTGCTTGGTACGATCCGGAAATATCCAGGGTCAGGCACTGCAGGCCGCCCGTCATCAATCCTTCGCCTCGGCTTGTTACAAAAACCGATGGCTCGCAGGGCGCAATTGCATTTCATCAATTCACTGAAATTAAACGATATTTCGATCGGAGATACTGATGTCTGACCGCCAGAAGACAAGGGCGCGCCCCACGCGGCGCCATGCATTCGCGCCAAGTTACGGCGCCATTCTCGAAGAGGGCGTTCGCCGCCGCAGCGTGCTCAAGGGCTTTCTCGCAGCGATGGGCGCTGCGGCACTTTCGCCGGCGCTCGGAACCGCGCATGCCGAGGCTGCCGGCTCCAGCCTGACGTTTCCGGAACTCAAGCGCGTGCGCGATACCGCCGACCACTGGCCGGAGGGCTATGAGCGCCAGATCCTGGCACGTTGGGGCGATGCACTTTTCTCCGACAGCCCGGAATTCGACATTGCAATGCTGGACGGTAAGGCTGCCGAGCGTCAGTTCGGTTACAACAACGATTTCACGCAGTTTCTGCCGCTGCCCTGGGGCGAGAAGAGCTCCGACCATGGGCTGATGGTGGTCAGCCATGAACATGCAACGCCTTTCCTGATGTTTCCCGGCCTGACGGACGAAAACTATCGCGAGAAGCTGACGGATAATCAGATCCGCGCCATCATGGCCGCCCTCGGCGTCTCGATCTTCGAAGTGAAGAAGACGGACGGCAAATGGGCGATCGTCAAGGACGGCAAATACAATCGCCGTGTCCACATGAGCACCGAAATCGACATCTCCGGTCCCGCCGCCCGCGACGACCGTCTGAAGACCAAGGCCGATCCGACCGGCACCGTCGTCTTCGGCACGATCTCGAATTGCAACGGCGGCATCACGCCCTGGGGCACGATGCTTTCAGGCGAGGAAGGCGCGATGGATGTCTTCGCCGGCGACTACAAGAAATTGCCGAACCAGGAGCTGGTCGAGCGCCAGGGCTGGGACGAGGACGAGAACGATATCTATTCCGTCAGCCGTGTCGAACCGCGCTTCAAGTTCGAGGAAGAGCCGAACGAATGGATGCGCTTCGATTGGGTGGTCGAGATCGATCCGTTCGATCCTTCTGCAAAGCCGGTCAAGCGTACCTCGCTCGGCCGCATGACGCATGAGGGGGCCAATTGTTGCGTCGCCCCTGACGGCCGCGTGGCGGTCTTCATGGGCGATGACGACGACTTCGAATATATATACCGTTTCGTTACCCGCGATCCCTGGAACCCGAACGACCGCGCCGCCAATAAGGACCTGCTCGACCACGGCACCCTCGCGGTCGCCAAGTTCGAGAGCGACGGTACGATGCGCTGGATCCCGCTCATTGCCGGCGAGGGGCCACTGAGCGCGGAAGCTGGCTTCAAGAGCCAGGCCGACGTCGTGCTGGCGACGCGCGCCGCAGCCGATCTCGTCGGCGCCACGCCGATGGACGGACCGGAGGGCTTCATCGCGCATCTCGGCACCGGCAAGCTTTATGTCGCCATGACCGAGAACGAAGATCGGCTGCCCAAAGTTGAGGGCGGCGACGAGAAGGAGATGGTCAACATCGCAAATCCGCGCGGCCCCAACCCGCACGGTCACCTGCTGGAACTCGCAGCACCTGGCGGTTCCGAAAAGCCGGATTATACAGCTGAAAGCTTCAAGTGGGACGTCTTCATCCTCTGCGGCGATCCTGCCAAGGCAGAGGATCAGGCAATGTTCCATCCGGCGACGACCTCGGCCGGCTGGTTCACAGACCCCGACAATCTCGCGGTCGATCCGGCCGGACGCCTCTGGGTCACCACCGACGGCCCGCCGCCGGAAGGCATAACCGATTCCGTCTATGTGATGGATAGCGAAGGCCCGGGCCGGGCACTTCCGAAGCTGTTCTATATTGCGCCCGTCGGCTCGGAAGCCTGTTCGCCGACTTTCACCCCTGACGGCAGCAGCGTCTTTCTTTCCATCCAGCATCCGGGCGAACTGCGGATGGCCGACAACGAGGATGCGACCTCGATGGAGGATGCCGGCACCGACTGGCCGGATTTCAAACCCGGCATGCCCGCCCGCCCGTCGCTGGTGGTGCTGAGCCGCGTCAACAACGATGTGGTCGGCAGTTAAAGCAACTCCGGCAAAGTGCGCGGCAGTTTTACGTCTAGAATTGCACCAAAACAAAAAACCGATAGCGAGACGGGCGTTCCTGCGCGACCGGCTGTCATTCTAAAAGCACGACCGGCAAATTGCAAATTTGCCGGTCGTGCCATAAGGTTCAGGTGCTGAAATATCGTTGCCAAGCCTCCGGGAATATCCCCTTGCAGCACGACATCGGCCGACATCATGTCAGCGCTATCATCAGGCGGCGGACCTATTCCTGTTCTGCACGAGGTAGATATCTTCGAGCGTTGCCAGGATTTTCATGACCGGCTCGGAGGTGCTCGAATAGTAGATGGTTTGTGCGTCCCGGCGGGTCTTGACCAGCTTTTGAGCGCGCAGTTTCGAGAGGTGCTGAGAAAGAGCCGACTGGCTGAGCCCGACCTGCGTCGCAAGCACGCCGACGGCCACTTCGCCCTTCACGAGGCTGCACAGGATCAGCAATCTTTTAGGGTTGGCCATGGCCGACAATAAAGCTGCCGCCACATTCGTGTGATCGGCCAAATCAGAGGTTTCCATATGTTATCTTCCTAATGCGAAACGTACATCAAGCGGGCTGGCGCAGAGCGCCAGCCGGATTTTGACTGACACCAAAAGCTACCAACTAGGCTCGAAGATTGTATATACCTAAATTTAAGGTATCGAGTATGCTACTTTAGACATGTTTGAACAAATGTGATCGGCATCCACAGCGAGGGTTTCGAACTCGTATCGCAGAAGGATGTCGCCGGAAATCATGTCGAAACCTGAGGAATCGATACCACAAATGCGCCAAGGACCCGACTCTGGCGCCTTTAGCCTGATAGCGAGGGCATCGGCGATATCGGGATGGCGTTCTACTAAATCTCGCACTGTCTCTGCCGCCTCGGCGGCGATCGCCTCATTCGCGGCCGACTGGATTACGAGATCATTCCCATCAAGCAGGTAGGCGCGGCCGAATCCGCCATTGAGGCTGGCCTGCTCCGGCTTGAGACGGAAGAACAGGAAATCAGGAAAGTCGATATAAAGCGCCGCCTTGCTGTGGCGATCGAGAAAACGCGTGCGGATACGCTCATGGATTGCATTGCCACGCTCGACGAGTTCTGCCAGGCATTGGGTCGTCAAACGGGGATAGGCGAGGGGGTCGCCCTTGCCGGGTTCACCGGTCAGGAGCGAAGCGCGCGGGTCCTTGGCGAGCGCTTTGGTGTGGGCCGACAGCTTCGAAACGAGGATCACGGGCGTTCCGTCGATGTCGGTAGCGACCAGCACGCGGCTGGCGAAGGGAAAGCCGGTCTCGGGGTCGAGAACGGCGATCGCAGCATAGCGGGCGGAGCGCAACAACACGCGGGCGAGCTTGCGGGCTTCGTCGTCGGTTTCGCGTAAGGGCGAGGGCTGATCTTTCATATCCGCTTTGTGACAAAGCGGATGGAAAACATCAAGCTTCCTCCTTGCGGCGATGGCGGGTGAGGCCGGCAACGATATCCTGAGCCGAGATGGTGCCCACGATCGCGCCGTTCTCGACGATTCCGATACTGCCCGGCTGGCGGGCAAGGGCATCGAGAATATCGATGAGCGGGGTCGCGGCGCGGGCCGTGGCGCTGACGCTCATGCCGGCGGCAGTCTGGCCGAGGCCTGGCTGCATGACGTCGGCGGCCGTCAGCATGTTGATCGGATTGAGGTTCTGCACGAAATCGGCGACATACTGGTCTGCGGGGTTCTTGACGATATCGTGCGGCGTCCCGCACTGGATGATGCGGCCGCTCTCCATGATGGCAATGCGATTGCCGATGCGGAAGGCCTCGTCGAGATCGTGGCTGACGAAAAGAATGGTCTTCTTCAGCCGCCGCTGGAATTCCAGGAGCTCATCCTGCAGGCGGGTGCGGATCAATGGGTCGAGCGCCGAGAAAGGCTCGTCCATGAGCAGGATCGGGGCGCCGGTGGCAAAGGCGCGGGCAAGACCGACACGCTGCTGCATGCCGCCGGAAAGCTCGTTGACCTTGCGATCGGCCCATTTCGTCAGGTTGACGAGTTCAAGCTGTTCGCCGACGCGGAGCTTGCGTTCGGCTTCCGGCATGCCGGCGAGCTCGAGACCGAAGCCGACATTGTCGGCGACGGTGCGCCAGGGCAGGAGGGCGAATTGCTGGAACACCATGGAGACGGTGTGAGTGCGCAGCTCGCGTAGCGCCTTGGCATTGCATCTATAGGGGTTGACGGGGCCGGTGGCCGCCGAGACCGCGACATCGCCACGCACCACGGGAGCGAGCCCGTTGACGGCGCGCAGGAGCGTCGACTTGCCGGAACCGGAAAGACCCATCAGCACCAGGATCTCGCCTTCCTCGATCGTCAGCGAGGCGTTGGCCACACCGAGCACCAGACCGGTGGCGGCGCCGATCTCGTCGCGCGTTTTGCCCTGGTCGACCATGGCAAGCGCGGTTTCCGGCCGATCGCCGAAGACGATGCTGACATTGTTAAAGCTTACCGCGGTCATGCAGCGCCTCCTTCACCCGCGGTGCGGAACATCCGGTCGAGAATGATTGCCAGGATGACGATGCAGAAGCCCGCCTCGAAGCCCTTGGCGATATTGACGGTGTTCAGCGCACGGACGACGGGCACGCCAAGCCCGGGAGCGCCGACAAGGGCGGCGATGACGACCATCGACAGCGACAGCATGATAGTCTGGGTGAGACCCGCCATGATCTGCGGCGTAGCGAAGGGAAGCTCGATCTTGCGCAGCACCTGTATCGGCGTCGCGCCGAAAGCGACGGCGGCTTCGACGAGGGACGGCGGCGTCGAGATGATGCCGAGGCGCGTCAGCCGGATCGGGGCGGGGATTGCGAAGATGACGGTCGCGATCAGGCCCGGCACCATGCCGAGGCCGAACAGGATGAGCGCCGGGATCAGATAGACGAATGTCGGTATAGTCTGCATGAGATCGAGCACCGGGCGCATGGCAGCATAGACCCAGGGGCGGCGGGCGGCGGCAATGCCGAGTGGAATACCGATCACCATACAGACGAAGGTGGCGGCGAGCACGAGGGCGAGCGTCTCCGTCGTTTCCTTCCAATAGTCCTGGTTGACGATCAGCAGCAGCCCGAGACAGGTGAAGACGGCAACCGCGATCGACCGGCGCAGCCAAAAGGCGATGGCGGTGATGGCCGCGATGACGATCAGCGGATGGGGCTTCTGCAGCACGAAGAGCAGGCCGTCTATGGCGCTCGACAGCAGGAAGGCGATCTGGTTGAAGAACCATTCGCCATTCGAGGTCAGCCAATCCACGAAGGATTTGGCCCAGGGGCCAACGGGAATCTTAAATTCGGTGATCCAATTCAAGGGCGCGCCCATCCAGAAAAACAACAATCGGATAAAAATGAAACGGGGCGGCGTGCCGCCCCGTTCGTATCATCAGAGGCCGAGGCCGGTCTTGGCGGCCGCGAGAGCTTCGCCCTTGCCGTCGCGGGTCTTGACGCCCGCGAGCCAGGGATCGAGTGCTGCGGGGTTGGCCTTCAGCCATTCGGAAGCCGCAGCTTCCGGTTCCTTGCCGTCGTTGAGGATCTTGCCCATGATCTGGTTCTCCATGTCGAGGGAGAACGTCAGGTTCTTCAACATCAAGCCGACATTCGGGCATTCGTCGAGATAACCGGCACGGACATTGGTGAAGACCTTGGCGCCGCCGAAATCAGGGCCGAAGACGTTGTCGCCGCCTGTGAGGTAGGTCAGCTTGAAGTTGGTGTTCATCGGATGGGGTTCCCAGCCGAGGAAGACAACGGGCTTGCCCGCTTTGTCGGCACGGGCGACCTGGGCGAGCATGCCCTGCTCTGAGGACTCGACGACTTCCAGATCCTTGAGGCCGAACTCGTTCTTCTCGATCATGTCCATGACGAGGCGGTTGCCATCATTGCCAGGCTCGATGCCGTAGATCTTGCCGTCGAGATCGTCCTTGTGGGCGGCAATGTCCTTGAAGTCCTTGATGCCGAGCTCGGCGCCTTTAGCATTGGTGGCGAGCGTGTACTTGGCCCCGACGAGGTTGGGGCCGAAGGATTCGACCGACTTATCGTCGATATAGGGACGGACGTCCTTTTCCTGCGTCGGCATCCAGTTGCCGAGGAAGATGTCGATGTCCTTGTTCTTCAGCGACGTGTAGGTGACCGGGACCGAGAGAACCTTGACGTCGGTCTCATAGCCGATGCTCTTGAGGATCACGGATGCGGTGGCGGTGGTGGCGGTGATATCCGTCCAGCCGACGTCCGCGAAGCGGACGGTGGCGCAGCTGTCAGGGTCTGCGGCGAAGGCGGCGGTCGCAACGGAGAGGGCGGCGACGGCAGTTGCGGTAACGAGTTTGAACGTGCTTGTTGTTTTCATTTTAGACTCCCAGTCTTTAAGTTCCCAAGCCAACCATCAATAACCGAGTTTGACAAGCGACCTCAGTGCGTTTGCGCCGTATCGACCCATGCGATTGCGACGTCGGCGGACTTCTTGGCAATGTCTTGTTTTCGGGGCTTTCAGCGGTTTCGAGCCGGATTCCTGTGATTATCGCTCACTCAGGGCTTTTCTTTGCCATTCCGAGCTTTCAATAAGCCGATCAAGGAGAAATCGGATGGCAAAACTCTATTTCAACTACTCGACGATGAACGCCGGCAAGTCGACGATGCTGCTGCAGGCCTCCTATAATTACCAGGAGCGCGGCATGCGCACGGTGCAGCTGATCGCCGCCTTCGACGAGCGCGCGGGCCGAGGCGTCATCGGCTCGCGGATCGGCTTGGAGGCCAGCGCCATTCCCTTCGAGCCGCATGAGGATCTGTTCCGGTTGGTTGCGACGCTGAGCGGCGAAGGAGCACCGATTTCCTGCATCTTCGTCGACGAGGCGCATTTCATGACGCCTGTCCATGTCTGGCAGCTTGCCCGCGTCGTCGACAGGCTCGGCATCCCTGTGATGGTCTACGGGCTGAGAACCGATTTCCAGGGCAAGCTGTTTCCTGCCTCGCAGGAACTTCTGGCGATCGCCGATGAAATGCGCGAAGTGCGCACGATCTGCCATTGCGGGCGTAAGGCGACGATGGTTGTGCGGTTCGACGCGGAAGGAAAAGTATTGCACGAAGGCGCGCAGATCGATGTCGGCGGCAACGAGAAATATGTCTCGCTCTGCCGCAGGCATTGGGACGACGCGATGAACGGTGCCTGGATCGCCGAGCCGGTCTGAAGCCGGCGACGCTGCCTGTTTTCTTTGGCGCCGCAAGCGGCTAGCTTGGGCCAGGAGATTCCTTGGAGAGGCTTGGTGCGCAAACCCCCGCCATTCGACAGCCAGTATGAAGCCGCAGGTAGCCTTGCCGAAAGGATTGCGGCCGAGGGAGCCTATTGCGTGGCCGCGATCGGCGCCTTCAGCGGTGACGAAACACGATCGGCCGACGAGGTCTTCCTCGAGCAGAATGCCCGCTTCCAGGCCCATATCGCCGATGCTGCGGCGCTCGACGCCCAACTGGCCGAGCTGGTCTTTTGCCTCGATCGGTTGACGGCCGAGGTTTCAGCCGATCTCGACAGTTTCCGGGGGTTGACGCTGCGCGAGAAGATGGCCGGCTGGGTGTCGCGCCAACGGATGTGGCGCATATATACCGAACGTGTGCGCGAAGCACCCGTCATCGAGCGGCTGCTCGACCTTTTGACGAAATCGGACGCGCTCGCGGGGCTGATCGCCGGCCAGCGCGCCGCGCTCACCGAACGGCACAAGGCCGCCGAACTCAGCCTTGTCGATATCGTCGAGCACAGGCGTCGGCTGGTCGTTTCCATCGACATCGCCCGCCTCAAGATGAAGGAGCTCAATGCCAAGGCGCTGACGACGCAGGGCCGGATCGGCGTCTATGGCAACAGGGCGCATTGGGAGCAGATGGAGGCGGAGCGGCGGGCGCTGAAGGCGGAGGCCGAGCGGATTTCCGCCGGGGAGCACGAGATGCGCGACGACAGCCAGAGGCGTGAGCGCTTCATCGGCCTGTTCCAGGCCTTTGTCGATTCGCTGAACGGCCGGATCGCCGCCGGCAACGTGCTGCTGCGCAAGCTGTTGATCGACGTGGAAGAACGGCTGATCATCTACCAGGCGCAGGTCGATACCGACCGACCGGGCATGAAGGTGAGGATCAAGCCGGAACTCTTTCCGGATATCGCCGCGCCGATCAGACTGTTCGAGAAGGGCATGCTGGTTGCCCAGGATCTGGAGCGGCGCAAGAGCCGCGCCAATCTCGAATTCGCCAGAAGGTTTCCGACCTATGCCGAGCCGCCGCCGGAAACATCGGGAGCGCCTCTGATCGACACGGCGCGCAGGTCCTTCCGTTTCAGCCTGCCTTTCCTGCGCTCCTGATCAGCAGGGCCTAGGCAATACCCCTCTTGCGCAATGCTTTCATTCCGAAAAATCGAAGGGCTCGTGTTGTGCTCGGCCCATCGAGCGCATATGTGGGATGCAGCGGGGCGGCAAAGTCCCGATGTTCGCCTCGCCTGACAGGAGACGACGATGCTTGACCGGATAGCCGGTTTTTTCAGGCTGATCGGCCAGACGATCGGCCGCTGGGCCCGCCTGTTTTCCGCCTGGGCTTTTTGGCCCTTTCTTGCCGCGCACGGCTGGTATCAGCGCCGGAGCTGGATGATCCGGCTGCCGGTCATCGCTTTCGTGGCGCTGCTGGTCGTACTCTACGGTTATTTCTTCTTGCAGACGCAGGCCTGGACGAATTTCAACCCCGCCTTCGTCGATCAGTACCGGCTTTCCGAACGCAAGGTTGCCGCCGGGCAGGAAGTGCCGGCCGCCGAGAGCGCCAATGCGACGGCGCCGAAGACCTGCCAACGCTCGGCGATCGTCGACGTCGCGGCCGATCTGACCGATTTCAATGTCAACCAGAACGCATGGATCTCCTCCATGCTGCTCTACAAGATGGGCTTCTTCGGCATCGACTGGGATCACACCCCCTTCCTCGACAACAAGGCCTCTTTCCAGCGCGGCATCAACCAGGCGGTCCGGCGGACTTCGGCGGAGCTTGTCGATACGCTCGGGCGTGTGCGCGGCACCTCGGGCATCAACAACGACCTGCAGAGCGCGCGCGGCAATCTGCAGTTCGACGAAAACAGCTGGTATTTTGGGCTCAATCCTTTCGGGCCGAAGACGCCGACTCCTTCCTATTACCGCTCGGCGATAGGCAGCCTGCGCAAGTTCAACACCGATCTCGCCCTCTGCAACGTCATTTTCGACGGCCGCGCTGATAATCTGATGCAGTTCATCGATCGCATCGCCAACGATCTCGGCGGCACCTCCGACATGCTCGCCGAGCGCTCGGAAAACCACAATCGCGGCTGGTTCGATACCCGTGCCGACGACCGGTTCTGGTTCGCTTACGGCCAGCTCTACGGCTATTACGCGATCATGGCGGCCGCCCAGGCGGATTTCTCGCAGGTGCTGGCGGAACGCAATCTCGGAGCGATCTGGGGCGGGACCATGCGGCAGTTTCAGGCGGCGCTGCGCATCCAGCCGGCGATCATCTCGAACGGGCGCGAGGATGGCTGGATCATGCCGAGCCATCTCGCCACCATGGGCTTCTATATTCTGAGGGTACGCTCGAACCTCGTCGAGGTCCGCTCGGTGCTTGACCGCTAAAACGTCCGGGGTCAGCGGGGTATCGTGTTGTCCTCGAAGCCGACGACGCGCAGTTTCTCGACGAATTCATAGGTGATGCCGACGATGCCGCCGCCGCTTTCATCGTTTCGGAAGCGGCCGACGCTACGCACCAGCTTGTAGCCGCCAAGCCGGTTGTCGACGCGATAAACGAAATGGAAGCCGACGCCGTGACGGCTCGCCTCTTCGAAGGTTTGGGCGATCAGGCTGCGGTCTTCCTCGTGGATGCGCGACATCAGCTCTGTCAGGTTGACGGGGCCGTCGCTGTAGGAGAGGCCGAAGATCGCATGGACATCCTCGCTTGCAAAGAAATGTCCTGTCTCGATGTCGATGCGCCAGAAGCCGAAAAGACGATAGGCAGCAAGCATCTGGACGACTTCCGCATCGGTGATGCCGATGTGGGCGCGGGATTGTTCTGTCTTGTCAATAACGGGCTGTTCGAAGTGAAGCGGCACGATTCCCCCAGATCACCGGACGACGTGCCGACTCTCTTCTGATGCCTCAGTTGATCAGCTTCAATCGAATTGCCTTAGCTACCAACTGGGTCCGGTTGACGCAATCGAGTTTTTTGATCGCGTTCGTCATATAGGCGTTCACAGTATGGTCCGAGAGCGTCAGGATCTGACCGATTTCGATCGAGGTCTTGCCTTGGGCAGTCCAGCGCACAACTTCTAGTTCGCGAGTCGACAGCGCGTTATGCGCGCATTCCTCGTTACGTTTGACTGCATTGTATGCATTCAGTGCATGGAGAATGATCATTGCCAGCTCGTTGATTTCGCTCTGGCCGAGTGCGGCGCGCTCGCCGCAGAACCAGAAGACCAGGCGCTGGCCGTCGGCTGCAATGGTCGGCATGGCAACGCCTGCCGGTATGGCATGGCGCAGCATCAGGGCACGCAGTTCGCCGGAGAAAGCCTGACCATTGGAGGCGTCGTTGAGGTGCCATGCCGGCGGCACGGCAGACTCCCTCAGCCTTACGCCGAAAGGGCAGTCGCGCATCATGTGGGCACGGTCGAAATCCCTGACATAGGCGGCCGGAAGCGAGCTCTCGATCAGCAGGGGTTTCAAGAGAAGGTCTTCCGGGGAGGGGGCGTGCATCAGTGTTGCATGCGATAATCCGAAGGATGTGGAGACCCTGCCAAGCGCCTGCGCAAACAGGCTGCGCGTTCGTGCGGTCGAAAGTTCTGCCGAAAGCAATGACTGTCTTTCAGAGGTAGTCATGTAAGACATTTGTACGCCCCCGGCAGCCCAATGTTAACGCTATCAAATACAGAAAATCGGCGGGATGCTAGCCCCAATTGACGTAACGCAAGCCGATTCATTCGAATTGTGAATAATTAGCCACGGTAGTGCGCGCGCCCGTTGAGTTTCGACTTGCAAAAATAGCGTTGCGGTATCTCTGAGTTCTTTCACTGCGGCATAGGGATGGTCTCGCGCAGCCGGGCAAGGAGAGAATCACTTGGGAGAGTTTTGCGGAAGAACTCGGCTCTCTCCGGCACGGGCGCAAAGGTGGTGGACCGGTCTGCCTGCAGCGCTTTGCGCTGGAGCGGGTGAACTGCGTGAACGCGGCCGCAGCGGGTCGCTGTTTCAGCCTGATTGCGGTGAGAGAACAGAGATAAGAAGGATGGCAGCAGGCGGCGAAATCCGACTTGCTGGCAGTCAATCCAATTGCTAAGCGTGTGCTCAGTACAGCTGAGGCAATTTAATCGTGCGCTTTACAATTTCCTTTTTGGTGAAGTGTCTGTTTTCCAGATTATTACTTGTTTTTCTCCTTTTGACCTTGCCGGTCGGAGCGGCAACCTCGCAGGCTGCCGGGGAGAAGAAGGCGGCACAGCCGCCGATGAGCTTCATCCTCGTGCGTAGTCTCCTCTGCCAAGAAAACTGTCCGGAATGGATATCGGCGGAGGGGCGCATAACGTCGGATACGCCCGCGCGGCTGAGAAAAATGCTCAAGAAGATCGGCGGCCGTAAATTGCCTGTCGTTTTCCGTTCTGAGGGTGGGGACGTCGATGCCGCCTACGCGATGGGCCGGATGATCCGCAAGTCCGGGCTGGAAACGGCGGTCGGCGGCACGCGGCTGAAGGGATGCCCCGTTGGGGACACGCGCTGCCAAGCCGCTATTGCAAAGGACGGTCCGTCGGGCGGCTACACTTATTCGGCTGGTGCATACTGTTTTTCCGCGTGTCCACTGGCGTTAGCGGGCGGTGTGTCGCGTGTCTCGTCGCAATGGGCCTTCATCGGCGTGCACCAGATCACGACCGTCTACAACAAGGTGCGAGTTTCCTATCGCATTGAATACAAGATCGTGAATGGCAAGAAGAAGGAAATCTCCCGCAAGGAGGTCGGACGCAAGGTGGCGGGGCAGAGCAGTTCCACCGAACTTGGAAAGAAGGCTACCGCTGCTTTGACGGCCTATTTGAAGGAAATGGGCGTCAGCGAAGAAGTGATCGGTCTGATGATGAGCGCCACGCCTGACAACATCAATATCGTACCGGCTACGGAGGCACTTCGAACAGGTCTCATCACGGACATGTTGTCCTACAATGAGTGGCCGGGCATGCCGCTCTGCGCCCCAGATGCAGCGGCCGAGGCTGTCTGTCACAGCCATCCGGTAGCCGAAGCCCCTGTGATGGCCAAGGCGCCTGTATCTCAGGCGCCCGTGCAGGATGCGGCCACAGAGACAAGCGAGAAACTACCGAAAACCCAGCCGATGGACTTCCTCCTGATGTCCAATGGCAACTGCCGGGAAGAGTGCACGCAGTGGATTTCTGCGGATGGAGACATCACGCCGGATACGCCGGCTCGGCTGAAGGCGATGTTGACGACGCTCGGCGAAAGAAAGCTGCCGATCGTCCTTCAGTCTAATGGCGGGGACATGGATGCGGCATTCGTGATGGGGCGTATGATCCGTGCTGCAGGTCTGGAGACCTCGATTGGCAGAACGCAGTTGCCGAATTGTCCAAAGCTGGATCCGCGTTGCAAAGCCAGCATCGCCAAAAGCGGACCGACCGCGGGAGAAGTCTTTGCCGGCCGTGCGTATTGCCTTTCAAGCTGTACTCTTGTCCTGATGAGCGGAACGCCGCGGATTGTCGGATATTCCTCGATCGGCCTCGTCAGGCCCACGACGGCTGAATATACGAGATTCTTCGCTTATTTCGACGAGATGGGCGTGAGCGCCGAGACATACGAGACGATGATGTTCGCGACATCAATTGAGCGAGGGACTATACTTCGTTCCCAGGCGCTCAAGTTTGGCATCGTCAATGGTATCATCCCTTATGATGAAAAGCCCGGCTTGCATGTCTGTAGGCCGGAGGCGAAGGAAAGCCTTAGATGCCCGAGAAAAGCTGAGGCAGAGACCGTTCCTGTTGCGGCTTCGGTCAATTGATCTCAGGACGCCAAAGAGCGTAGCTCGGCGTTTTTGCGCTGGGCTGCTGCTTGTTTAAGCTCCGAAGGCGCCTCGTGTTGCCCGTTTAGCGGCCGCAAGGCGTGGCGCTATTCACACCCCGCCGATATTTCGCTATCTCGATGAAGAGAAAAGCAACGACTCCGCTCCCGCGGAGCTCGGATGGGGAAACATCCATGCCATCAATCAAATCCGATATCGAAATCGCGCGCGCCGCGGCCAAGAAGCCGATCTTCGAAATCGGGGCGAAACTGGGCATTCCGGTCGAGCAGCTCGCTCCCTATGGTCACGACAAGGCGAAGGTCAGCGCCGAGTTCATCGCCGCGCAGGCGGGCAAGAAGGACGGCAAGCTGATCCTCGTCACGGCGATCAATCCCACACCGGCGGGCGAGGGCAAGACGACCACCACCGTCGGGCTCGGCGACGGGCTGAACAGGATCGGCAAGAAGGCCATTGTCTGCATCCGCGAGGCCTCGCTCGGTCCCTGCTTCGGCGTCAAGGGCGGGGCGGCCGGCGGCGGTTATGCGCAGGTCGTGCCGATGGAAGACATCAACCTGCATTTCACCGGCGATTTCCATGCGATCACATCGGCGCACAATCTGCTGGCGGCTATGGTCGACAACCACATTTACTGGGGCAACGAAGAGAATATCGACATCCGCCGCATCACCTGGCGGCGGGTCATGGACATGAACGACCGGGCGCTCAGAAGCATGGTCTCATCGCTCGGCGGCGTCGCCAACGGTTTCCCGCGCCAGGGCGGGTTCGACATCACCGTCGCCTCCGAGGTGATGGCGATCCTCTGCCTCGCCACCGACCTCAAGGATCTGGAGCAGCGCCTCGGCGACATCATCATCGGCTATCGTTTCGACAGGACACCAGTGCATGCGCGCGACCTGAAGGCCGACGGCGCCATGGCGGTGCTGTTGAAAGATGCGATGCAGCCGAACCTGGTGCAGACGCTGGAGAACAATCCGGCCTTCGTGCATGGCGGGCCTTTCGCCAATATCGCCCATGGCTGCAATTCGGTGACGGCGACGAAGACGGCGCTGAAGCTCGGCGACTATGTGGTGACGGAAGCAGGGTTCGGCGCCGATCTCGGAGCGGAAAAATTCTTCGACATCAAGTGCCGCAAGGCGGGGCTGAAGCCGGATGCGGCGGTGATCGTCGCGACCGTCCGGGCGCTGAAGATGAATGGCGGGGTGAAGAAGGAAGATCTCGGCACGGAGGATGTCGCGGCGCTGAAGAAGGGCTGTGCCAATCTTGGCCGGCACGTCGCCAATGTGCGCCGTTTCGGCGTGCCCGTCGTCGTGGCGATCAACCATTTCGTCTCGGATACCGACGCCGAGATCGCGGCAGTCAAGGAATTCGTCTCGAGGCTTGGCGCCGAGGCGATCCTCTGCCGTCACTGGGCGCTGGGTTCGGCCGGCATCGAGGAATTGGCGCACAAGGTGGTGGAACTGGCAGAATCCGGGCAGGCGAAATTCCAGCCGCTTTACGGCGACGATCTTTCGCTGTTCGAGAAGATCGAGATCGTCGCCTCGAAAATCTATCACGCCGGCGAGGTGACGGCCGACAAGGCGGTGCGCGACCAGTTACAGACATGGGAAGAGCAGGGCTACGGCAAGCTGCCGATCTGCATGGCGAAGACGCAATATTCATTCTCCACCGATCCGAACCTGCGCGGCGCGCCGGAAGGTCACATCGTCACCGTGCGAGAGGTGCGGCTTTCGGCGGGAGCGGGCTTCGTCGTCGCCATCACCGGCGAGATCATGACAATGCCCGGCCTGCCGAAATCGCCGTCGGCGGAACGGATTTTCCTGAACGACCAGGGGTATATCGAGGGATTGTTCTGATCTTCAGAGCGCTTGCCGAGGTGGGGAGTGTTTGGAGCTTAATCTAGTACGCGGAGCAAATTGGCGGCAGGTCGCAAGAGCCGTAATGAATTATCCCGTTTTGATTGTCTTACTCATGTTGACGCCAGTGACGCGAAAGCCGGTACCCTCGTAGACATGTTTTGCGCGCTTGTTATCCTCGGCAACACGCAACCTTATCTGCTCGAACCCCGTCCGCGCCAGTTCAGTTTCCAGCACATATAATGCCTGTTTGCCGAACCCTTTTCCCTGATGTGCAGCGAAGATATAGAAATCTTTGATGAATGCAGAGCGGCTTGCCAAATCCGGTCGGTACCAAAGATAACCCACGACGCTCTCAGCTTCCGGCGTTCGGTTTACGACACAGAACATGACCTCGCCGGGAGTATTGATGCCATGTGGCAGGTCGTTCGCGATTTCCTGTTTGGCCCGTGCCAAGGCCTGAGTGCCTGAAAGACCGTAGTTGGCCGAAATCTCGGTCGCATAATCAGTGATGAAATAATCGAGGTAAGCCGGATATTCGCTATCACGCATGGGTCTGAATGAGATCATCGTACTTCCTGGTTGTGAGCCTACGTCCCAGCTGCATGCTAGGTAAAAAGAGATTTCCCAATCGAGATAATTGCTAGCAGTGTCAAATCTCAGGAAGCGCGGCGGCGAGATCGGCGAGCGACGGAATCTTTTGATTCCGTTGGTCTAGACCCAAGCAATTGCCGAGCCATGTGAAGAAGGAGATCCGGAGTTTCCGAGTCATGATGGGCGCTCCGCCGGTTCTTCGCATTCAAGTCTAGTGGTTGAATGGCCTGATTCAAGCGGGAATCGCAAACCACTGAAATGATTAGTGACAGTAGCGATAGCCGCCCTTCCTCTCGATCACGTCGAGGTGGAAGTGGGTCTCGTGGGCGGCGTCGCTTTCGGGGTCGAGGACGGTGGTGAAGTAGAGGCAGCCGGCGGCGCTGACGGTGCGCTGGAAGGCGCCGGTGAGGGTCGAATCCTCGCGACGGGAACGGACGACGACATCCTCGCCCTTTTCGAAATGGAAGCTCGCAATATCGATGGCGTTGCCGCGGGCATGCTCGGAGATCTTGCCGGTTCCAGCGCCGTTGCGCAGGCGGCACATATAGGAGGTTGCCTGGTTGACGGTGGTGATGCGGCCCTGCTCCGGCAGGGCGGCGGAAGCTGCCGGGATCACGCTGTCCTTCATCCAGCGAGCAAGGGCAAGCGCTGCCGGGCAGCGGATCGTCGCCTCCGGCTTCAGTCTCATGCCTGGAAGGGCTTCGGAGACGATGATCGGCTTGTCGATGCCGCAGCCATTACCATCGTCGATGCGCGGCGCTTCTTTGAAGACGACGCCCAGGGACTGGAGTGCAGCCGTGCATTCGGCATGCTCGGCATCGCTTTCGGGTTCGATCGTCAGGTGTTGCTCTTCCAGTGTCTGTTCGCCGGGCGGCTTACCTTCTTCCGTCGGCGGCTGCGAGCTTTCAGGGCTGCCCGGCGGCCGTGGCGGACCTTGCATCGGTTCTGACGGCTCGGGCTTTGACGGTGCGGCCTGCGGCGCTGGCGGCGGGTGCGGTACCGGTGCCTGCCGGTCCTTTAGATCGGGTTTCGGCTGAGGGGCCGGGACCTCTTCGGGCGCGGGCGGCTCCACCTCCGAGGACGGGGAGGTGGGGCTGGTCGCCTGTCCGGCATCTGGCCGAGGTTCGGGCACCGGGCCTCGCGGGGGCAGGCGGGCGCCGGCAAGAAAGACGGTTGCGGCGAGAAGGATCGCCAATGTCGAAAGTTTTCTCAACGCGTCCGATTCCTCATATCCGTGGCTAAAGACAACGCATGAGGGCGTTTTTCGTTGCAATTGTGCAACGTCACTGAAGTTCGCTAAAACTTGATGCATATATTCAACATAAACCGGCGACTTATGTTGACAGCGCTCCTCATGTTTTTTATGCGGCAAAAAGAAGGCGGAGTTCCACTTCGTCTTCATCCGCAAAAGCCCAGCCAGCCCCTCGAGCGTGCGAAACGCCACGACCAGCCAGCCCGGTAATCATCATGAGAGGGTAGGTTATGATCGTCCGGCATTGGCGTTCGGTTCTATTGGTCTGCACGGCAGCCACAGTTGTTCTTCCCGTTTCGCAGTCTTTCGCGCAAAGCGCTCCGGCAACAGCGCCGCAAGCCACGACGGAGGACAGCACCGTCCTGCAAAAGATCGTCGTCAAGGGCAAACGAGTGGCGCCGGGCAGCGTCGCCGACACGCCGCTTGCCACCGAGATCACCGCGAAGCAGCTCGAAGAAAAGCAGGTCACCAATTTTGACGATATCGGCCGCAGCATCGATGCAGGCGTAAATTATTCGCGTGGTGACGCAGGCTTCAACCTGCGCGGCCTTTCCGGCGCTCGCATCCTGACCACCATTGACGGCATTCCGATCCCGTATATTTCGAACAGCTCGCGCCAGGGTGCCTTTGCGCCGGCCAACGCCAACGGCGGCGGCGACACCTTCGATTTCGATTCACTGTCCTCGCTCGATATCGTGCGCGGCGCGGATTCGAGCAAGGGCGGTTCCGGCATGCTCGGCGGCGCCATTGTTCTCAATACGCTGGAGCCGGAGGATCTCATTCCTGAAGGCCGGGATTGGGGTGCGATCGTCAAGTCGACCTATGACAGCGAAGACCGCAGCATTTCCGGCTCGGCCGCCGCTGCCAAGAAGATCGGCAACACGTCGATCCTCTTTCAGGGCGGCTACCGCAAGGGCCATGAACGCGACAATATGGGCACCAACGACAGCTACGGTGCTTTTCGCACCGAGGCGAATCCGGCTGATTTCGATCAGAACAACCTGCTCTTCAAACTACGCCAGGAGCTGGAAGGCGGCCATCGCATCGGCTTGACAGCGGAACGATTCCGCCGCGATCTTAAGACCGACCTGCGCCAACTCCAGGGAGGCACCAGTCCTCGCAACTTCATGATCGACAATTATGACGGTCGCGAACTGCGTGACCGCGATCGCGTATCGCTCGATTATGATTATGAAGCGCAGTCCTCCGACGCGTTCTTCAGCAGTGCGCGTGCCACGCTCTATTGGCTGGATTTGAAGAAGGAAGCCGGCAGCAGGGGCCGTACGACCGCCAATGTGGCCTATGGACGTAACAACGAGATTGAAAACGAAACCTGGGGCTTCAGTGGCACGGCAACGAAGGATTTCGAATATTCCGGTCTCAGCCACTCCGTTCGGGTGGGCCTCGACGTTGGCGTTTCGAGCTGGAGCCAGTATAGCTGGGCACTTTGCCCGACGCCCACAACGTGCCCGGCGCTAAATAACCAGGCGGAAGTGCCCAATGTCGACAGCCAGAATCTTGGGCTTGTTGTCGAAGACAAGATCGAAATCGGCAATACCGGCTTCGCGCTGACACCCGGTTTCCGCTTTGACTGGTTCTACTACAATCCCTCGACCGGCGGGAGTTTCGCAAGCAATACCGGGCTTACCCGTTTCGGGGACCTGAACGACCGAACGGAAGCCGGCCTGTCACCGAAGATTCTTGCGACATACGACCTGACACCTGACGTGCAGCTCTACATGCAGCTGGCCGTTGGCTTCCGCGCACCCACCGTGGACGAACTCTACAGCCGCTTCTACAACCCGACGGGCCGCTACGCCCAGCTCGGCAATCCCGATCTGGAACCCGAAATCGGCCGCGGCGTCGAAATCGGCGCTAATTTTGACACGGGCGATTTTACCGGTCGGGTCGCGGCCTTCCATACCCGCTACCAGAACTTTATCGAGACAGTGGCGACGAGGGATGTGACCGGCTTCACGGAGTTCAATTACACGAACGTAGCAGCTGCAACGATCTCGGGTATCGAAGCCAGCGCAGTCAAAACGTTCAACAACGGCGTCAACCTGCACGCTTCACTTGCCTATGCTTACGGTAGGAATGAAGAAACCACACAGCGCCTGCGCTCAGTAGCGCCGTTCAAGGCAATCGTCGGCGGCGGCTGGAGCAATGAAACTTTCGGCTTCGATCTGTCTTCGACGCTTTCGGCTGGCATGCTAACCGACCATCTCGATACCGTCGGCTCGCCTCCCGACACGACCTTCGATGCGCCCGGTTATGGTATCGTCGATCTGACGGCATGGTGGACGCCGGAGCAGATGAAGGGCCTGCGTATCCAGGGGGGTGTCTACAACATCTTTGATCAGGAACATTACAACGCACTGGCCGTGCGCGAGGTCAATCTGAGCTCGGCGACGGCGTCCCAGCCGCAGGAGTGGTATTCGGAGCCGGGTCGTACGTTCAAGGTCTCGATCACCAAGACTTTCTGATCGCGATCACGCCTTCAAGGCTGGGGAGGGG
>NZ_VSZV01000331.1:0-2914 GCF_008919455.1 Rhizobium sp. PEPV16 | reverse complement strand
GACCAATCGTGTCCAAAGACGACGAGTGAGCCGCCCGAAACTTCGAGGCGGCTTTTTTTGTTTTATGGCCGCCTGTCGTCCGGGCCCCGATAACGGAGTGGAACAATGGTAACGATCCTGCGGGATGATGGTGCGGAAATCTACGAGACCAAGGGCGGCATATCCGTCACGCGGCAGCGGCGGGCGATCCCCTACGGCGATGCGGTCTCTTCCTATGTCGACAAGCTCGACGAGCGCCGCGGCGCGGTGTTTTCGTCGAACTACGAATATCCGGGCCGCTATACGCGCTGGGATACCGCTGTCGTCGATCCGCCGCTCGGCATCTCTTCCTTCGGGCGCGACGTCTGGATCGAGGCCTATAATGAACGCGGCGAGGTGATCCTCGGCTTCGTGACCGAGCGGCTGAAGACTGTGTCCGACATCGTGCTCGGCGCTTCCTCGGCCCGCCGCCTCGACCTCACCGTCAAGACGCCGGACCGGGTGTTCACCGAGGAAGAACGTTCGAAGATGCCGACGGTCTTCACCGTGCTGCGCGCCGTTACCGACCTGTTTTATTCGCAGGCGGATGCGAGCCTCGGCTTCTACGGCGCCTTCGGATACGACATCGCCTTCCAGTTCGACGCGATCGATCTGAAGCTGACACGACCCTCCGACCAGCGCGACATGGTGCTCTACCTGCCGGACGAGATCCTCGTCGTCGACAACTACGCCGCCAAGGCCTGGGTCGATCGTTACGACTTCGAAAAAGACGGCGTGACGACCGAGGGCAAGGCCCAAGATATCTCAGCGGAGCCCTTCAAACACACGGATGCCATTCCGCCGAAGAGCGATCACCGGCCGGGCGAATATGCCGAGCTCGTCACCAAGGCGAAGGAAAGTTTCCGCAAGGGCGACCTTTTCGAAGTCGTGCCCGGGCAGAAATTCATGGAGCGCTGCGACAGCAAGCCGTCCGACATTTCAAAGCGGCTGAAGGCGATCAATCCGTCGCCCTATTCCTTCTTCATCAATCTCGGCCATCAGGAATATCTGGTCGGCGCCTCGCCCGAAATGTTCGTGCGTGTTTCCGGCCGTCGCATCGAGACCTGCCCGATTTCGGGCACGATCAAGCGCGGCGACGACCCGATCGCCGACAGCGAGCAGATCCTGAAGCTCCTGAATTCCAAGAAGGACGAGTCCGAGCTCACCATGTGCTCGGATGTCGACCGCAACGACAAAAGCCGGGTCTGCGAGCCGGGTTCGGTCAAGGTGATCGGCCGCCGGCAGATCGAGATGTATTCGCGCCTTATCCACACGGTCGACCATATCGAAGGGCGGCTGCGCGACGACATGGACGCTTTCGACGGGTTCCTCAGCCACGCCTGGGCCGTCACCGTCACCGGCGCCCCGAAGCTCTGGGCGATGCGCTTCATCGAGAGCCATGAAAAGAGCCCACGCGCATGGTATGGTGGAGCGATCGGCATGGTCGGCTTCAACGGCGACATGAACACCGGCCTGACGCTGCGCACCGTGCGCATCAAGGACGGTATCGCCGAGGTGCGCGCCGGTGCGACGCTGCTCAACGATTCCATTCCTGACGAAGAAGAAGCCGAAACAGAACTGAAGGCCTCTGCCATGCTTTCCGCCATCCGAGACGCCAAGACGGGCAATTCCGGCAGGATCCAGCGCGACGTTGCGAGCGTCGGCAAGGGCGTCAGCATCCTGCTCGTCGATCACGAAGACAGCTTCGTCCACACGCTCGCCAATTACTTCCGCCAGACGGGGGCGACGGTTTCGACCGTGCGTACGCCGGTGCCGGAGGAAATCTTCGACCGGCTGAACCCGGACCTCGTCGTGCTGTCGCCCGGACCCGGAACGCCCAAGGATTTCGACTGCAAGGCGACGATCAAGAAGGCGCGGGCGCGCAACCTGCCGATCTTCGGCGTCTGCCTCGGTCTGCAGGCTCTGGCGGAAGCCTATGGCGGGGAACTGCGCCATCTGGCGCTGCCGATGCACGGCAAGCCCTCGCGCATCCGCGTGCTGGAGCCGGGCATCGTCTTCTCCGGCCTTGCCAAGGAGGTGACGGTCGGCCGCTACCACTCGATCTTCGCCGACCCCTCGACGCTGCCGCGCGAGTTCATCATCACGGCGGAAAGCGACGACGGCACAATCATGGGCATCGAACACGCCAAGGAACCGATCGCCGCGGTGCAGTTCCATCCGGAGTCGATCATGACGCTCGGCGGCGATGCCGGGATGCGGATGATCGAAAATGTCGTGGCGCATCTGGCGCGCAAGGTGAAGACGAAGGCTGCCTAAGGATTTCGCCGGTTATTTGGCCTGCCCTTTCCCCGACTGCGGGGAGGGGCAGGCCGTTTTCGAAAGGCCGGTTGACTTCTTCAGGCAAATCAGAACATTTCAGGAACGATCAATCGGGATATTCGACGTGGCCAATGCTGAAAAGTTCATCGTTCTTCCCTATCGCAAGAACCGCGGCAATCTCGTCCCCGGTGAAATGCGCCAGGCATCGAACTCCGTCAGCGCGGAGAAAATCGCCTCGGCGATGTCGGAGCGTTTCGTCGGCGTGGCGGCTTATGCCGTGATCGTCGATGAGGAAACCGGGGATATGTCCTCGCCGCGGCTGCTTGCAAAATACGGTGAGATTGCCGATCTCAACGCCGCCTGAGGCGCAGTTTTCACTATGGAGACGTCGCTCTACTTGCCGGTTAAAGCTTTCCTGGAGGCGGCGGATTATGTCGTAAAGGGTGAGGTCGGCGGGTGCGATCTCGTGGGCCTCAGCGATGCCGAGCCGCCGGTCGTGGTGGTCTGCGAACTCAAGCTCTCCTTCAACCTCGAACTGCTTCTCCAGGCGGTCGACCGCGCGGCGATGAGCGATGAGGTCTGGATCGCGGCCCGCGTCTCCGCCAAGGGTCGGGGG
>NZ_VSZV01000300.1:0-30795 GCF_008919455.1 Rhizobium sp. PEPV16 | reverse complement strand
GTCAGGATGGGGGGCAACATCAGGGCGGCGGGCGCAGGCGCGGCGGCGGCGGCCCGACCGTCGTCAAGACCGTCGCAGCCGTGAAAACGACGCTGCCGATGGATGTGACGGCGACCGGCTGGGCCGATGCCGATGACAACACGACCATTGCCGCACAGGAACAGGGCTTGATCGTCAGCATCGATGCGCAGGATGGGGCGACCGTGAAAGCCGGCGACCTGATCGCCAAGCTGGACGACCGGACGGCCAAGGCGACCGTCAACAAGGACAATGCGATGATCGTGCGCGACACGGCAACCCTTTCGGAAGCCGAGACCGCATTGACGCGTGCGCAGGACCTCTTCAACCAGAAGGCCGGCACCCAGCAGAGCCTCGACCAGGCGGTCGCCGCCCGCGATACCGCCGCGGCCACGGTCGATGCCGACAAGGCGTCGCTGGCCTCCGACCAGATCCTGCTCGAGCACACAGACATCCGCGCCCCCTTCGACGGGCGGCTTGGCGATATCGCCGTCAGCAAGGGCGCCTTCCTCAATGCCGGCTCGGCAATCGTCACCATTGCGAAATACGACCCGATCTATGTGAAATTCCACCTGCAGGAACGCTACCTGCGGGAGCTGAAGAGCGCTCTGGCAAGCGGTCCGGTCGAGGTCAGCACCGCTCCCAGCTCCACCAAGGGGCAAGTCCGAAAGGGCGAGATCAGCTTCTACGACAACGCGGTCGACACCGCCTCGGGCACGATCCTCGCCAAGGCGAAATTCGAGAATGCCTCCGGCGCGCTCTGGCCCGGCCAGTCGGTCACCATCGTCGTGCATTTCAACAATGACGCACAGCAGGTGGTGGTGCCGACGGTTGCCGTCAGCCCCGGCCCGGAGGGTTTCTTCGCCTTTGTCGCCAAGGACGGCAAATCGCATCTGACGGCCGTCACCGTTGCCCGCGCCAACGGCGGCTTCACCGCCATCGCCTCGGGTCTTCAGCCAGGCGATCACGTCGTCGTCGAGGGCCAGGGCCAGCTCAGCGACCAGCAGGCGATCAACGAGCAGTTCGACGAAAAGGCGCTTGATGTCGCCTCCGCCGAAGAGCCTCGGCAACAGCAGCCGTCCGAGACAATCGCGGTGGGAGCTCAGCAATGATCCCGAATTTCTGTATCCAGCGCCCCGTCGCGACGACGCTGCTTGCGATCGGCGTCATTCTGGCCGGTCTTGCCGGTTATCAGCTCGTACCCGTCGCAGCGCTACCGCAGGTCGACTTTCCCACCATCAACGTTTCGGCGCAGTTGAGCGGTGCCTCGCCGCAGACGATGGCGACCTCGGTTTCGACGCCGCTGATCAAGCAGTTCGAGACCATTCCCGGGATCACCGAAATCAGCGCCTCCAGTTCGCTCGGCAGCACCAGCATCGTGCTGCAGTTCGACCTCAGTCGTAATATCGATGCGGCCGCAGCCGACGTGCAGGCGGCGATTTCTAATGCCACCCGGCAACTGCCCGACAATCTGACGACGCCGCCGAGTTATCGCAAGACGAACCCGGCCGATGCGCCTGTCATGCTGCTCTCGGTGCAGAGCAACACCATGCCGCGCAGCAAGCTTGACGACATCGCCGAGAACATCATCTCGCCGTCGCTTTCGACGCTTCCCGGCGTTGCCCAGGTCAGCGTCTACGGTGCGCAGACCTATGCCGTGCGCGTCGAGGTCGATCCCAACAAGCTTTTGACCCGCGGCATCGGCATCGACACCGTCAACAAGGCACTTGCTGCCGCCAACAGCCAGCAGCCTGTGGGAACGCTGCAGAACAATTCGCAGAGCATGACCATCACGGCGAACACGCAGCGCACCAGCGCCGAACAATTCCGTTCGCTGGTCATTGCCAATCCGAACGGCGCGCCGATCCACCTCGGCGATATTGCCGATGTGCAGGACAGCGTCGAGAACCAGTATACCGGCAGCTGGTATGATGGCCAGCGCGGCATCATCCTCGCCATCCAGCGCCAGCCGGACGCTAACACGGTCGATGTCGTCGATGCGATCAACGCGAAGCTGCCGCAGCTTCACGCCGAAATCCCGCCCTCGGTCAACACGGTCGTCATGAATGACGCAGCAAAGCCGATTCGCGATGCCATCTCCGACGTGAAGTTCACGCTGCTGCTCACGATCGGCCTCGTCGTTCTCGTCATCTACCTCTTTACCGGCCATGCGACAGCAACGATCATTCCCGGGCTTGCCGTTCCGCTGTCGCTGATCTCGACCTTCGGCACGATGTATGTGCTCGGCTACAGTATCGACAACATCTCGCTGCTCGGGCTGACGCTCGCGGTGGGGCTCGTGGTGGATGACGCCATCGTCATGCTCGAAAACATTCTGCGCCATGTCGAGGAAGGCATGCCGGTGCGGGAAGCGGCGATCAAGGGTGCGGGCGAAGTCAGCTACACCATCATTTCCATGTCGGTTTCGTTGATCGCGGTCTTCATCCCGATCCTGCTGATGGGCGGCGTTGTCGGCCGCGTGTTCAACGAATTCGGCATGGTGGTTGCGATTGCGATCATCTCCTCGGCAATCGTCTCGCTGACCGTGACGCCGATGCTCGCCTCGCGTCTGTCCAACCACCAGAGCCGCCCGCCGCTCATCATCCGCATCTTCGATGCCGGCTTCGAACGGACGCTGCGCGGCTATGACAGGGCGGTCGGCTGGTGCCTTCAGCATCGCATCATAATCCTCGGCGTTTTCCTCGGCTCGGTGGCACTGACGATCTATTTCTTCATGACGCTGCCGACGAGCTTCTTCCCACAGGAAGATATCGGCCGCCTGACGATCAGCACGCAGGCCCGGCAGGACATTTCCTATTCCGCCATGGCGGCGCTGCAGCAGCAGGCGGCAGCCGTCGTCAAGGCGAACCCGGCGGTCAACCACGTGATGTCGACGATCGGCGGCAACCCGAACAAGCCACAGAACAACGGCTCGATGTTCGTCGAACTCAAGGACAAGGACCAGCGTGCGCCGCTTGACCAGACGCTGCGCGATCTGCGCACGGCGATCAACAAGATCCCCGGCCTGCAGGCCTTCGTGACACCGAACCAGAGCCTGCGCTTCGGCGGTCGCCAGACCGCCAGCCAGTATCAGCTGGTGGTGCAGGCGCTGAGTGCTGATCAGACCAACCTGTGGGCCGGCAAGATCCAGGCGGCGATGCGCAAGGATCGCCTCTTCACCGACGTGACGTCGGACGCCCAGAACAACGCCCTGCAGGCCAATATCGTCATCGATACCGAGCGGGCAGCCGCCTACGGGATCGACAACGACACGCTGCGCACGACGCTGCAGGAATCCTTCAGCGGATTTGCAGCGGCGGAAATCCAGTCGACCGGTGACAGCTACGACGTCATCGTCGAATATGACACGAGCAAGCCCTGGGACGACCAGAAGCTCTCGGAAATCCGTGTCGCCTCGGCCAATGGCAGTCTGGTGCCGCTTTCAAACTTCGCGCATGTCGAGCGCACGGTCGGCCCTGTGACAATCAACCAGACGGGCCAGCTCGTCTCGACCACCGTTTCCTTCAACCTGCCGGAAGGCGTCTCGCTGAGCAATGCCACGGCAGCGATCGACCAGATCAAGACGGAAATCAGCATGCCGGCCGACGTCTTCACCTCCTATGGCGGTACGGCTGAGATTTTCGAGCAGTCTCAGGGCAATACGCCATACCTCATCCTGGCGGCGGTGCTGACCATCTATGTCGTGCTCGGCGTGCTCTACGAGAGCTTCATCCACCCGCTCACCATTCTCTCCGGTTTGCCTGCGGCGGCATTCGGTGCGCTGCTGGCGCTAAAGATCATGGGCTTCGACCTGTCGATCATCGCCCTTATCGGCCTGCTGATGCTGATCGGCATCGTCAAGAAGAACGCGATCATGATGATCGACGTGGCGGTGGAGACCATGCGTACGACCGGCGAAAAGGCGACGGTGGCGATCCACGAGGCCTGCGTGCGACGCTTCCGGCCGATCATGATGACGACCTTCTGCGCCCTGCTCGGCGCCTTGCCGATCGCGCTCGGCACCGGCGCAAGTTCGGAGCTGCGCCAGCCGCTCGGCATCGCCGTCGTCGGCGGCCTGATCGTCTCGCAGATGCTGACGCTCTTCATCACCCCGGTCATTTTCGTCGAGATGGACCGCTTCGGAAACTTCCTCGGCCGTCTGATCGGCCACACGAAGGTCGTGGAGCCGGAGCTGGAAGAGGCAAGGGCAATGGCCGCCGAGTGATGACGGCCCTCTGAATTCGGCATTGCCGATTGACCCTTGCGGCGCACTTCTTCTTCTAACCGGGAGAAGAAGTGCGCCCGCGATCACATCAACTTCCGCTCCTCTTGAATGTGTCACGCCCCTGTGGCATCACCCGCCCTCCTGATTCCGGGGCGTGCTTACGCCCTTTCGCGGAGCGATGCTCCGTCTCCAATAACAATCGGCATGAAGAGGTGCGGGCATGGCTCAGGCGCTGGGTTTCGACTTCGGCACGACGAATACGGTTCTCGCCATGGCGGATGGCGGGGCGACACGCTCAATGGCGTTCACGAGCACGGAGGGTACGGCAGACAGCATGCGCACGGCGCTTTCCTTCATGAAGGATGCCCAGCTCGGCGCTTCGGCGCTGAAGGTGGAAGCGGGCCATGCGGCGATCCGCCAATTCATCGACAATCCCGGCGAATGCCGCTTTCTGCAGTCGATCAAGACCTTTGCAGCGAGCGCGCTGTTCCAGGGCACATTGATTTTCGCCAAGCGGCATAATTTCGAAGATCTGATGGAGATTTTCGTCAGGCGCCTGCGCAACTATGCCGGCGACAACTGGCCTTCGGATGTCGGTCGCATCGTCACAGGCCGGCCGGTGCACTTTGCCGGCGCCAGCCCCGATCCGGCGCTGGCGACCGAGCGCTACAACGCGGCGCTGTCGCGCTTCGGCTTTCCCGAAATCCACTATGTCTACGAGCCGGTCGCCGCCGCCTTCTACTTCGCGCAGAACCTGAAGCAGGATGCCACCGTGCTGGTTGCCGATTTCGGCGGCGGTACCACCGACTATTCGCTGATCCGCTTCGAGACCGTCGCCGGCAGGCTGACGGCAACGCCGATCGGCCATTCAGGCGTCGGCGTTGCCGGCGACCATTTCGACTACAGGATGATCGACAACATCGTCGCGCCGCTGATCGGCAAGGGCAGCCATTTCAAAAGCTTCGACAAGATCCTCGAAGTGCCGTCCAACTACTATTCCAGCTTCGGCCGCTGGAACCAGCTGTCGATCTTCAAGACGACGCGCGAATTCGAGGATTTGAAGAAGCTGGTGCGCACCAGCCTGGAACCGGAAAAGCTCGAAATCTTCATCGACCTGATCGATCATGACGAGGGCTACCCGCTCTATCAGGCGGTGTCGGCGACAAAGATGGCGCTTTCGGCCGCAGAAGAGGCGCCTTTCGATTTCACGCCGCTTGGCCGCAGCGGACATCGCAGCATCAAGCGGAGCGACTTCGAAGGCTGGATCGCCGATGATCTCGCCCGTATCGAAGGCGCGCTCGACGACGTGCTCGACAAGACCGAGACGAAGCCTGCGGAGATCGACAAGGTCTTCCTGACTGGTGGCACCTCCTTCGTGCCGGCGGTGCGCCGCATCTTTACCGAACGCTTCGAGCGCGACCGGATCGAAAGCGGCGGCGAGCTGTTGTCGATCGCCCATGGCCTGGCGCTGATCGGCGAACGCGATGATATCGCGCAATGGACTGTGCAATAGAGCCGGCAAGGGCGGGCAATCGGCGGCCCGCCCTTTCAATGCCACTGTCACTCCGCTAAGCTTGCCCGCATGATCTCCGCCAACGACCTTTCCCCAGCCGAGCTCGCAGCGCTTCTGCATTTCCATGCCGATGCCGGCGTGGAATGGCTCTTGGAGGAAGAGGCGATCGACCGCTTCGCCGAGTTCGAGGCGATGAAGGCCGCGCGCCGCCCAGCGGCACAGGCGCAGCAGCAACGTCCCGCCGCCGGGAAGCGCCCTGCCCCAGGTCAGGCACCGGCGCGCCCGAATGCAGCGGCACGCCCAGCGCCTGCCGAACGCGCAGCGTCCGGTCCGCAACCGGCAATCCCGGATGGCGAGGCAGTGCAGCAGGCGCGCTTCGCCGCCGAGACCGCGCGATCGCTCGTCGAGCTCAAGACGGCGATCGAAGCCTTCAGCGGCTGCAACCTCAAGCACAGTGCCCGCTCGACCATCTTTGCCAGCGGCGATGCCGAAAGCGGGATCATGGTGATCGGCTCGGCACCGAGCGCCGAAGACGATCGCGAGGGCATGCCCTTCTCGGGAAAATCCGGTCAACTGTTCGACAAGATGTTGGCGGCGATCGGGCTGACGCGCTCAGCCATTCTGTTGACGCAGGTCATCCCCTGGCGACCACCTGGCAATCGTGCGCCCTCGGCGGCGGAAATGGACATTTGCCGACCCTTCATCGAACGGCAGATCGCGCTTGCCGAACCGAAGGCGATCCTGCTGCTCGGTAATTTTTCGGCGCGCTTTTTCTTCGGCGAAAACGATACGATTCACGGGTTGCGCGGCCGCTGGAAGGAGATTGCCGTTGCGGACTGTGTCATTCCTGCCATAGCCAGCCTGCATCCGCAGGATCTGTTAACCGCACCTGTAAACAAGCGGCTGGCCTGGAATGACCTGCTCGTCTTTCAAGCGAAGCTTAAGTCCCTCTCTTTGCTTAGAAATTAGCCAAAGTTGAATAATTTGTGAATCAGCCTATGCGATTTTCGCATGGCTGCATCCCGCCGTGACGCATTGCGGAATCTATGCTGCATCGCAATATCAGCTGTGTCTTGGGAGGAATCACAGGAACCAAGGCCATGAACAAGCGTTTTCGTCCTATCCATAGCGGGTTTGAAACCCTTCGCCTCGTCGGCGACCAGGTTCGTTCCACTCAAGGCTACAGCCGTTTCGGCTTTGCTACGAACGAACAGATGATTGCGCGCGGCACCGGCATCAACAGCCGCACGGCGCGCCCGAACGCCATTTTTTCGGACTTCCAGCAATATTGAGCAGGAATTCAACGTGTCGCAGCGTCCTTTGCGCGTCCTAAAAAGACGCCCAGCGCTGTAGGCGCTTCGCCTGCCCTTCGTATCAAGAGTACCCCAACATGTCGACGATCCTGATATCGCTCCTGCGCAACATCGAAACATTCGAACATATCCGCGTTGCCGTCTGCGCCGCGCGGGAATATGAGCGCGAGCTTTCGGTCAAGCCGGCGGATACGGGATCCCGCATTGGCGCAGGTACAGCGGCGATCGTTCTCTAGAACATTTCCGAGTCATGGAAATGCTCTATCTCTTTGTTTTCGCGCATTCCGGACGCAAAACCGCTGCGCACTTTTGCTGGAAGTGCTCTGGTCAGATGGCCATTTCCTCGAACTGGGCCTTCGCCCATTCGAAGGCTTCGTCGACATAGGCGAACTTGACGGCCTGCCAAGCGCAATATTCCTCGATGAAATCCCGCGATATCCAAAGGTGCGTCTTGCGCGGCTCGTCCTGCCAGCCGACGCAGCCGCGTTGCGCCGCTTTTGCCAGCAGCCGCTGCAGATGGGTGCGCGACATCATGAAATCGGCAGCGAGCGCACGGGTTTCGACACGGCCGACGGGCAATCTGCCCGGCTCGCTGCTTGCCATATCCATCCGGGCGATGAAGTTGTCGACGACGAGGCCGCCGGCTTCCGTCCAAAGGAACAGCGCCACCTGCTCAGGCGGCTCGCGCCAGGCGGCATCATCGAGGCAATGGCGGGCAATGCGCGGCTGAATGAGCCGCATCAGTGATGGATTTGCCTGTAAAAAGGCTGCCCTTTGACCGCCGTCGAGCAGATCGAGCGCGCCGAGATTGGAAATAAGCCAGGCAAACATCCCCTGATGGCTGACGTCAGCCGGCTCGAAATGACGTGGCCGCCGCCGCTCGTCGCCGGGCGTGTGGGTTATGAACCGGTAGGTATAGAGTTCTTCGATGAAAGCGAGCACGGTGTTGCGGCTCGCCACCTTATGCGCGGTGATGCGCCCGGTCAGCCGAACGGCGGTGAAACCCGAGGTCGGGTCGCGCGGATCATGTTCCAGGTGGAGGGCATAGGCAGTCTGGGTCAGAAGCCAGCGTTGATGGGAGGCAAGCAGTCGCGCCAGCCGCGGACCGGCATCGAACATGCCGCGCATCTGCCCAGCCAAAAAGCGAATGCTCATCAGAAAGGAAGAGCTCCCTACCAATTGCTCCGCTGTGAATGCCATTATGCTTTTCTCCACCCCCGCTCGCCGGCCAGCGTTCGGAGCAACGACACCGAGAGCTCCTCCGGCATCAGCGGCCATTCAGACATGCACAGCTTGGAATAAATGATAGTCTCTCATGTTCAACAATCATATACGATGGGCCGGCGATATCCCAAGAATTCGCCATTGTTTTCACGTCTTGCGGGCAAACTTTCAAGCGGCTGCAATCCCCGCGTTAAAACCTTGATAAATATGCGCTTGTAGGCGTCAGGCTTGCGGCGTCGTGGCCTTGCGCGCCTCTCTCTGCTCGATGCCCAGCTGATGCTCGCGATAAATGATGAAGATGCCGGCGGCGACGACGATGACGGTGCCGATCAGCATGGTCACGCTCGGCACGTCGCCGAAGACGAAGTAGGCGACAATGCCGCCGAGCAGGATCGACGTATATTCGAACGGCGCGATGGTGGAAACGTCGGCATGGCGGTAACTTTCCGTCAGCAGGATCTGCGCGACGCCGCCGCAAAAGCCGGCGGCGATCAGATAGAGCGCCGTCGGCCATGCCAGGATGAGCCAGCCGAAGGGAAGAGAAGCCAGCGAGAAGACCGAGGCGGTGATCGAGAAATAGAGCACGATCGTCGCCGTCTTCTCTTCCTCGACGAGGCGACGCACCTGGATCATCGCCACGCCGCCGAGAACGGCCGAGAGCAGCACGCAGAGCGCGCCGACGGCCTGTTCTGCTTCCATGCCGCCGTCGCGAAACAGCGTGAGTTTCGGCCAGGAAACGATGGCGACGCCGACGATGCCGACCAGGACGGCGCTCCAGCGATAGATGCGCACGGTCTCGCCGAGAAAAACGGCAGCGAAGATGACGGCGACGAGCGGCAACGCATAGCCGAGCGCGATCGCCTCCGGTAGCGGCAGATGCAGCAGGCCGTAGAAACCGAAAGCCATCGACAAGATGCCGATCGTGCCGCGCTTCAGGTGACCGATTGGATTGGCCGTGTAGAAGGCGGCGCGCAGCTGCCTGTTATAGGCCAGATAGGCCATGATCGGGAAAAGCGCGAAGAACGACCTGCAGAAGGTGACCTGACCTGGCGGGATGTCTGAGCCCGCCAGCTTGATGAAGGTCTGCATGGCCAGGAAGACCACGACCGACGAGACTTTCAGCGCAATGCCTCTCATCGGGTTTCTGAGAACCGAGTGCATGATCCTGGCTCTTGATACTGACTTAACCGGAACGGGGAGACGCGTTCGACTCGGGAACGCAGCAGGTGACGTCACCCATCGTAGCGAAAGAAAAACCCGATTGGCGAAAAAACCGCAAGCAACATGAGAGAAACACGAAAACGCCGTCCGCTGCAGGCTCAACCGTGCTGCTTATGCTCCACCGCTCTGAAATTTCCCGTTTTGAGCCATTCACCCCGAAAATGTTCATCTCGCGAGGCTGGCCGTTAACCAATTGAAAACCATAGGCAAGCATCGTTTTTATCGCTGATCTCGAAATTTTCTTCACCACACAAACAATTGCCCGCTCCTTCCAGGACCCCATTTGATGAAGCCGCTTAGCGCCGAAACCATTGCCCAGTCGCAGAATGCGACACCGCGGTCCATGCGCGTCGTCACCGACGGCATCAGCACCGACCTCGAGCGCTTCAGCGCCGACAACACCCACATCGTCAAGCAGATCAAGCTGCTGGCGATCAATGCGCTGATCGAGGCAGCCAGAGCCGGCGAGACCGGAAAGGGCTTCGCCGTCGTTGCCAACGAGGTGCAGCGGCTGGCACAGATCGCAACCGACATTACCGGCAGGTTCGAAAGCAACGTGCTCGGCCGCATCGGCCTCAGCCGCGCCATGGCCGATTCGCTGGTCGAGGAGATGGAGGGCGTTCGCCTTACCGATCTGGCGCAGACGCTGGTGCAGCTCATCGTCCGCAACCTTTTCGAGCGCACGGCGGATGTGCGCTGGTGGGCGACGGACCCGGCACTTTGGCAGGCGCTGCAGGAACCGGGCCGGGAAACCGTCGCCTTTGCGGCGGAGCGTCTTGGCGCCATCAACCGCTTCTACACCGTCTATCTCGATCTCGTCATGACCGATCTCTCTGGCAAGGTGATCGCATCCGCCAATCCCAAGTTCCAGCGCAAGATCGTCGGCACGAGCCTTGCCGGCGATCCGTGGTTCCGCGCGGCGTCGGCCTGCTCGTCCGGCGACGCTTATATCGTCGACGACGTCAAAGCGAGCCCGCTCCACGACAACAGGCATGCGCTCGTTTATGCCACCGGCATCCGCAAAGAGGGCAAGCTCGACGGGCGGCTGATCGGCACGCTCGGCGTCTATTTCGACTGGCAGAACCAGGGCCAGGCGATCGTCGAGAAGGAGGCCAACCTGCCGCCACAGCTGGCGGAAAAAACGACGGTCATGCTGCTCGACGGCAAGAGCCGGGTGATCGCCACCACCAATCCCGCCTTGCTCTTTTCCCATTTCGCGCTCGCCAATCCGTCCGGTCAGGCGAAAGGCAGCTACTACGACAATAACGGCTCGATCGTCGCCTTCGCGCGCACACTTGGCTACGAGGATTACGACGGGCTCGGTTGGTACGGCGTCGTGCAGCAGACCGAAAACGACGCGACGATCAAAGCCGCCCTCAACCTGAAGTAGCGCCTATGTCGCCGCAGCGGCGGTCATCCGTTTCCGATAAGATATTTTGCCCGCGAACTTGGTGTTCGCGGGCAATTTGCTTTAAGTTTAGTTCAGACTTTAATGTAATCATCCCCGGCAAAATTTATGGCAGAGTGCGCCCGCCTCTGTATTCCGCGGTTATCAAATAACGGTCTTCAGGAAACACCATGCGAACAGATACCGGCCAGGTCATTCATCTGGCAGATTACCGTCCCACCGACTTCGTGCTGGAACGTGTGGACCTGACCTTCGAACTCGACCCGACGGAGACAAAGGTCGAGGCGCGTCTGATCTTTCATCGTCGCCCGGGCACCGATCCGGCAGCGCCGATCGTTCTCGACGGCGACGAACTGACGCTGTCGGGGCTGCTGTTAGACCAAGTGGAACTGGACCCTTCGCGTTACGACGCAACAGCGGAAAGCCTGACGGTGCGCGACATGCCGGAAAGCGCGCCCTTCGAACTGACGATCACCACCGTCATCAACCCTGAGGCCAACACCAAGCTGATGGGCCTTTACCGGACCGGCGGCATCTACTGCACGCAGTGCGAGGCGGAGGGTTTCCGCCGCATCACCTATTTCCCCGACCGGCCCGACGTGCTTGCGCCGTTCACGGTCAACATCATTGCCGACAAGGACGCCAACCCGCTGCTTTTGTCGAACGGCAACTTCCTCGGCGGTGCCGGCTACGGCCCCGGCAAGCATTTCGCCGCCTGGTTCGATCCGCATCCGAAACCGAGCTATCTCTTTGCGCTCGTCGCCGGCGATCTCGGCGTCGTCGAAGACACGTTCACGACCATGTCCGGCCGTGAGGTGGTGCTGAAAATCTATGTCGAGCACGGCAAGGAGCCGCGCGCCGCCTATGCCATGGACGCGCTGAAACGCTCGATGAAGTGGGACGAAGAGAGGTTTGGCCGCGAATACGATCTCGACATCTTCATGATCGTCGCCGTCTCCGACTTCAACATGGGTGCGATGGAGAACAAGGGCCTCAACGTCTTCAACGACAAATACGTCCTTGCCGATCCCGAAACCGCGACCGATGCCGACTATGCCAATATCGAAACGATCATCGCGCATGAATATTTCCACAACTGGACCGGCAACCGCATCACCTGCCGCGACTGGTTCCAGCTGTGCCTCAAGGAAGGCCTGACGGTCTATCGCGACCACGAATTCTCTTCCGACCAGCGCTCGCGCGCCGTCAAGCGCATCGCCGAAGTGCGCCACCTGAAATCGGAGCAGTTCCCGGAGGACGGCGGCCCGCTCGCCCATCCGGTGCGGCCGACGACATATCGCGAGATCAATAATTTCTACACGACGACCGTCTATGAAAAGGGCAGCGAAGTCACACGCATGATCGCGACGCTGCTCGGCAAGGACGGCTTCAAGAAAGGCATGGACCTCTATTTCGACCGCCATGACGGTGAGGCCGTGACGATCGAGGATTTCGTCAAATGCTTCGAGGATGCAAGCGGGCGCGACCTCACGCAATTTTCGCTCTGGTACCATCAGGCCGGCACGCCGCTCGTCACCGCATCGGGCAGCTATGATGCGGCGGCCGGCAGCTTCACCCTGTCGCTCGAACAGATGATCCCGGCAACGCCCGACCAGCCGGGCAAGGAGCCGATGCATATTCCGCTCAGCCTCGCGCTGTTTGGCGAAAACGGCGGCAAGATCGAGCCAACCTCGGTCGACGGCGCGGAATATGCCGACGAGGTATTGCATCTCACAGGGCGCACGCAGACGGCCGTGTTCCATGGCGTTGGCTCGCGACCGGTCGTTTCGATCAACCGCAGCTTCTCGGCGCCGATCAACCTGCATTTCGATCAGAGCCCGGCCGATCTTGCCCATCTCGCCCGCCATGAGACCGACCACTTCGCCCGCTGGCAGGCATTGACCGATCTGGCGCTGCCGAACCTGTTGAAAGCGGCACGCGACGCCCGCCAGGGCAAGCCTGTGGTCTGCGAGGCGACCTTCGTCGAGACGCTGATTGCCGCCGCCGCCGACGAGAGCCTCGAGCCTGCCTTCCGCGCCCAGGCGCTGGCTCTGCCGAGCGAATCCGATATCGCCCGTGAACTCGGCGGCAACAACGATCCCGATGCCATCCATGCCGGCCGGCAGGCGGTCCTGAAACAGATCGCCGATGCCGGAAAGGATGTCTTTGCCGGCCTCTACGCAGCGATGACGACATCAGGCGATTTCAACCCGGATGCGAAAAGCGCCGGCCTGCGGGCGCTGCGCAATAGCGCCCTCACCTACCTTTCGCATGCCGAAGAGACGCCGGCCCGCGCCAAGGCCGCCTTCGATGCGGCCAACAACATGACCGATCTCAGCCATGCGCTGACGATCCTCGCCCATCGTTTTCCCGACAGCGCGGAGACGAGCGAGGCGCTCGCCACCTTCCGTGACCGCTTCGCGGAAAATGCGCTCGTCATCGACAAATGGTTCGCGATCCAGGCCGGCATTCCGGGCGCAAAAACCCTGGGACGGGTCCGCGCTCTGATGGACGATCCGCTCTTCAAGCGCACCAATCCGAACCGGATGCGGTCGCTGGTCGGCACCTTCGCTTTTGCCAACCCGACCGGATTCGGCCGCGCCGATGGCGAAGGCTATCGCTTCCTCGCGGATCAGATTCTCGATATCGACGGGCGCAACCCGCAGCTTGCCGCCCGCATCCTCACCTCGATGCGCTCCTGGCGGTCGCTCGAACCCGTGCGTGCCGATCACGCCCGCTCGGCGCTGATCGAGATCGAGCGGGCCGCAGATCTTTCGACCGACGTGCGCGATATCGTCGAGCGCACGCTTAAAGGGTAATTTGATTCGACCGGCCATCAGGAAAAATTCGGCGGCCGGTCGCCCAGCACCTCGAATCACCTCGAAAAGCCGGGGATTATAAATAGTTAACGGATTTTTACCTTTGCCTCTGGACAAGGCGAATCACCCATGATTCTCTAGGTCAGGTTCGAGCGAGCGGCGCGCGAATCACATGAGGGACAAGGCGAAGAGATGATGGACGTGCGGCGGGCAACCGTGGCCGGAGGACGGCTGCGTGTCGATTTTGACGGGCTGAAAGCCTGGCGCGACAGCCTTTCGGGCCATGCGACATCGGAACCACTTCTCCGTTATCTGCCGAAGGCCGAGCTGGTCTTGAAGCGAGCCATCCCGGCGCTGATCGTTGCCTTCCTCTCCGTCGTCGCCGCCTCGCATTTCTTCGGCATGATGAGCGAATATGGGCGTCTGGAGGCCTCGGCGCGCCATGCCACCGCACTTTCGGCGGCGACCGCCTCTGCTGTGTTTGCCGATGCGGCAGACATCTTCGACAGCGGCGATATCACCGGGGCGCAGGCCCGCCTCGCCAAATACCTGCCGCAGGACCGGCTGGACAGCGGTGCTTTCGTGCTGCTCGTGCAGGCAAGCGGCAAGGTTTTTGCCGCGACCACCGCCGGGCTTTCACATGTTGGCAGCAATGTCGGCGATTTCTTCCCCGAGGTCTCGGCGATCCGGCGCTTCGGCGATCGCGCCGGCGTCATCGAAACGACGATCGGCGGCGTGCCGCACTATGCCGAGATCACGCTGATGGGCAACGCCGGCGGTTATATCGTCGCCGCCACCTCGCTCGACGAGATCGGCCGGCTCTGGCGCGAGGAACTGGCGCTCAACGTGACGCTGTTTGCCGGGATCTCCTCCATCCTGCTCGTCATCCTCTATGCCTACTACACGCAGGTGAAGCGCGCCCGCGACGCCGACGATATCTTCGTGGAATCGAACCTGCGCGTCGAGACGGCGCTGTCGCGCGGCCGCTGCGGCCTCTGGGACTTCGATTTCGAGAACCGCGAATTCTTCTGGTCGCGCTCGATGTACGACATGCTCGGCCTGCCGGGTTCCGACAAGACGATGGGTTTCGGCGAAGCCGCCCGGCTGATGCATCCCGATGACGGCGGGCTCTACGAGATCGCGCGCGCCATCGGCAAGGGCGCCTCCGGCCAGGTCGATCAGATCTTCCGCATGCGCCATGCCGGCGGCCACTATGTCTGGATGCGGGCGCGTGCCCAGGTGATCCGCAGCAATTCCGGCCGTATGCACCTGATCGGCATCGCCATGGACGTGACCGAACAGCATCGGCTCGCCCAGCGCTACGCAGAAGCCGACCAGCGCTTGGCCGACGCCATCGAATGCACCTCGGAAGCCTTCGTGCTCTGGGACAAGAACGATCGGCTGGTCATGTGCAACACGCATTTCCAGCAGGCCTATGGCCTACCGGACAGCGTGCTCGTGCCCGGCACCGAGCGCTCGACCGTCAATGCCGCCGCCGCCCGGCCTGTCATCGAACGGCGGATTTCCGATGCCGACGGCTCCGGTTATTCGCGTACGACGGAGGTGCAGCTTGCCGACGAGCGCTGGCTGCAGATCAACGAGCGGCGCACCCGCGACGGCGGCAGGGTCTCGGTCGGAACCGACATCACGCTGATGAAACGCCATCAGGAGCGGCTGCGTGAATCCGAGCGCCGGCTGATGGCGACCATCGGCGATCTGTCCGCCTCGCGCCAGACGCTGGAGATCCAGAAGTCCGAGCTTTCGACGGCCAACGCCAACTACCAGGCGGAGAAGGAACGCGCCGAGGCCGCCAACAAGGCGAAATCGGAATTCCTCGCCAACATGTCGCATGAGCTGCGCACGCCGCTCAACGCCATCCTCGGCTTCTCGGAAATTCTGCAGAACCAGATGTTCGGGCCGCTCGGCTCGCTGAAATATGACGAATATGCCCGCGATATCCATGACAGCGGCAAACATCTGCTCAACGTCATCAACGACATTCTCGACATGTCGAAGATCGAAGCCGGCCATGTCAGGCTGCATTGCGAGCGCATCGATCTTGTGCCGCTGATCGAGGAAAGCCTGCGCTTCACCGCCATGCCCGCGGCTGAAAAGAACATCGTCATCGAACAGCGCATCTGCTCCGGCCTGACATTGATGGCCGACCGCCGGGCGATGAAGCAGGTGCTGCTCAACCTGCTCTCCAATGCGGTAAAGTTCACCGACAATGGCGGCCGGATCGCCGTGCGCACCCGCCGCGTCGACGGCGCCGTCTTCGTCACCATCGCCGACACCGGCATCGGCATTCCACGCTCGGCGCTGTCGAAGATCGGCCAGCCCTTCGAGCAGGTGCAGAGCCAGTATGCAAAGAGCAAGGGCGGCTCCGGCCTCGGGCTCGCCATCTCCCGCTCGCTGACCTTGCTGCATGGCGGCCGCATGAAGATCCGCTCACGCGAAGCGGTCGGCACCGTGATCTCGCTGCGCATTCCCGACGATATTTAGGTGTCGGACAAAGGGCCGGAATGATGCGCTCATCCCGGCCCCTGACTGGTCTTCACAGCTAGCTGGCAGCCACAGCCTTTCATTGCGGGTCGACGTTGAGTGATGCCATCAGACGGCAATCTTGCCATCGCCCACTTTTGTGATGGCAACGACAGCAGGTTGCACTGCATGTCAGGTTTGAAGTCCGGCCAGCGGCTGACGCGGACCGGCTCTCAGAAAAGCAGCGCAAAAACGGCGATCACGCCGTCCTCACTTTTCATTGCTACTTCTTGATCTCGTGAATTTGTCTTTTTTAAACATAGGCTTATCGTACTTCAAGTGATTGTCAACAAATGTCGAACAGTTCGTCGCTGTTTCGGGAGGGCTGAGCACCCGCTAGGGAAACGCTGCACGCAATGTGCTGTCAAAACAATTCAAGGATCAGCGATGTTTTCCATTAAGTCCGCCCTCGTTGCCGGTGTCCTGGCACTTGCGTCCTCCACTGCATATGCGCAAACGATCGATGTTCCTACCGGCACCTACCGGGCGGATGTGACCCATACCAACGTTCTGTGGAGCGTCGTCCATTTCGGCCTTTCCAACTATATCGGCCGCTTCGACAAGATTTCCGCGACGCTCGAGCTCGACCCTGCGGACGTTACGAAGTCGAAACTGACGGCAACCATCGATCCGGCTTCGGTCAGCACAAACTATCCGGCAAGCGACAAGAGCTTTGATGCAGAGATTGCCGGTGAGATGTTCTTTGATGCGGCCAAGTTCAGCGAGATCACTTTCGGTTCCACGGCCATCGACGTCAAGGACGGCAAGACCGGAACCGTCACCGGTGACCTGACGTTCCACGGCGTCACCAAGCCCGTCACGCTCGACGTTACCCTGAACGCAGCGCTCAACCCGCACCCGATGTCCAAGAAGCCGACCGTCGGCTTTTCAGCAACCGGCGTGATCAAGCGCTCCGATTTCGGCGTCGCCGCTTTGGTCGGTCCTGTCAGCGACGACGTCAAACTGACGATCGAAACCGAGTTCGTCGCTCAGTAGGTGTTCGTTGCCGGTGCAGCCCGACATCGTCGGGTTGCGCCGGCTCCTTTGCGTTCCCATTGAGACGACTGGAAGTCACCCATGTCAGCTACACATTCGGTCCGGGCCTACAGTATGGGTGCAATGATTCTGCACTGGCTCATCGCTGCGCTCATCCTGACCCAGCTTGCCATGGGTTTTCTGATGAGCCGCGTGGAGAGCGTTCCAGATACGCTGCGTTTTGCGATGTTCCAGTGGCACAAGACGTTCGGCATCGCGGTCCTAACCTTGACGATCGCCCGCATCGCCTGGCGCCTGTTCCACACGCCGCCCGCGCATGCGCCGATGAGACGGGCGGAACAGGTCGCGGCCGGCATCGTCCATGCACTGTTCTATGCGCTGATGCTGGTCGTGCCTTTGACCGGCTGGCTGCTGGTGTCGGCGTCCTCTACAGGCATTCCCACCCTTCTGTTTCTCTCCGATACCCTGGTCTGGCCACATCTGCCCATTCCGGTCTGGATGCGCGCAACGGTTGAGGCAGCGTCCGAGAATGCGCATGTCATTCTGGCCTATGGTTTCGGGTTGCTTCTGGTTCTGCATGTGGCCGGGGCGCTCAAGCATTCGGTGATCGACCGGATGCCCTCCTTTTCGCGAATGATACCTGTCGGCTGGCTGCGCCGGATGCCCTCCTCCGCAATCGGCGTGCTGGTCTCCGTCGTTCTGGCACTGTGCTTTATCGGCGGCGGATTGTTGATCTCCAGAACGGGCGGCGCTGCATCCGTCAATGCCGCGGACCTTGGATCGACTGAAGCATCGCCATCCGGCTGGGTGATCGATAAAACGAAGTCTGCACTGACCTACACGATCAATTTTTCCGGAACGCCGACTGCCGGCACGATCGGAAAATGGGACGCATTCATCGAATTCGATCCGGACAATCTTGGCGCCGCCAAGGCGCGGATTGCCATAGATGCCGCCTCCATCGATTTCGATAATTCATTCGTCAGGCCGAATATCGGCGGCGACGACGGCCTGCAGACGGCCACCCATCCGCTGGTGGAGGTTGTGCTCGACCATTTCGAAACGGCGGACGAGGCCTATTTCGGCAAGGGCAATGCCCTTGTCCGCGGTGTGACGGTGCCCGTGTCGGTCCCGTTTACGATGCAGCGCGACGGGGCGGGACGGGCCATCGTTGCCGGCACGGCGGAACTGGATCGTCTGGCCCTTGGACTTGGCGTGCAGAATGACGGAAAGGGTGAATGGCTCGACAAGGTCATCCGCGTAACCTTCAAGCTCGAAGCGACGCCGTCCGGGCCGACGAGCTAAGCCGGAAAGTCGTTGGCGCCCCCGGATTCCTTGAAGAAAGAACAACCTGTAATCTCGATCTAGGGTAGATGAAGCTGTCATCCTCGCCAATGATATCGAGTACGGGTTGTCTGCAGCCGTCTTTGGTCGTGATGTTGCACGAGCGTGCAGGTTGCGGGCCGCATCGATACAGGTATCCGCCACATGAACGATCCCACCGTACATGACGAGGCACAAATGCCCCTTGGTGGTGTAAAGCCGGCCGGAATTGGGCACGTTGGCGGAAAAGCGGGTATCGCCGAATTCACGGATTTGCGCTGGATCACCAGTGCATCCCGAAGAACAGCCGCGGCAAGGTCTGGAAGTTTACACAGAGACCTTGCCGCTCCATTTTATTTAGCAAGCGGTCTCAGAGTAATCGGCGATCCAGGGTCACGACCAGAGCCGACCTTCGTCAGCCGTCCGATGCGGCGGTGAAAACCGCCAATTGAGCCGCGAAAGCACGCTTGTATGCCGGCCGAGCTTCGGCCCGGGCGACATAGGCGGAGAGGTTCGGATATTCCTCCAGTATGCCTGATCCTTTCAACCTGAGAAGCACCGTCACCATCAGCAAGTCGCCGGCGCTGAACGCACCATCGAGCCAGTCGGCGTCGCCAAGGCGACGGGAAAGATCGCCCAGCCGTTTCCGGATGCTGGCCTCGAGGGAAGAAAGGCGCTGGTCGTACCAAGGCTTGTCGCGTTCGAGGATCGTGACGAGAGCGCGGTCGAAGATCGGTGGTTCCACCGTGTTGAGCGCGGCAAACATCCATGTGAGCGCGCGTGCCCTGGCATTCGCATCGTCCGGCAGCAGGCCCGCATGGCGCTCGCCGATATGGAAGACGATGGCGCCGGACTCGAATAAAGCGAGATCGCCTTCCTCATAGGTCGGGATCTGCCCGAAAGGTTGAAGCGCCAGATGCGCGGGTTCTCTCATCGTCTTGAAAGAAACAAGACGAACGTCATAAGGCTGGCCCACTTCTTCGAGCGCCCAGCGAACGCGCATGTCACGCGCCAGCCCCCTGCCGCGATCGGGCGACCGTTCAAAGGCGGTGATGGTAATCGTCATTGGTGTTCTCCATCGCTAATCCGCCTTGAAGACGACTGGCTGAACGCGATTCCGACAGGCTATATCGAGATATCCCGCGGTCGTTCGATCTGATTTGAGATCATGCCTTCACGGCATCCAGGAATATTTTCCGAACCGCTTTCGAAAGCCGCTTTACCTCTCCTTCCAGCGTCCTGATGTCAGGGCAGTCACCGGCGCGGCAGACGAGTTCGACGAGACCCGCTGGCGCGTCCTCCGGATCGAACAGGCCATCGATGGACAGGCGGATCAGCTGCGAAAGGTTGGTATAAAGGGCAAAGGCCTCGAGGCATGTGTCGAGATCAGCCGTTGCCATCAGTCGGTCGCCCAGCACCTTCAGAGCCTCGCCGGTGCTCATGCCATTGACGGCAATACCGACGCCCTTGGTTGGCGCGATCAGCGCGAGATACTGGGCGATGAATTCGAGATCGATGACGCCGCCGGGAATGAGCTTCAGGTCCCACGGGCCGGAGGACGGCTTTTCCTTGTCGATCAGTTCGCGCATTTCGGCGACATCATGCGCCACTTTGGCGATGTCGCGATCGGCCGACAGCACCTCGCGCACGATAAGTTCCGCCTCGGCGATCAGGCTCTCATTGCCGCAAATCAGCCGGGCGCGGCTGAGCGCCATATGTTCCCAGGTCCATGCCTCTTCGCGCTGATACTTGCCGAAGGCATTGATGCGGGTGGCGACCGGCCCCTTGTTGCCGGATGGGCGCAGCCGCATGTCGACCTCATAGAGCACGCCTTCGGCGGTCGGCGCCGACAAGGCGGCCATCAGTCTCTGGGTGATGCGGGTGAAGTAACGCGTCGCATCGAGCGGCTTCGGCCCGTCGGATTCGGAAGCCGCATCGTCATAATCATAGAGCAGGATCAGATCGACGTCGGAACCGGCCGTCAGCTCGAAGCTGCCGAGCTTGCCCATGCCGGCGACCGCGATGCGCCCGCCAGGATAGTCGCCGTGTGCTGCCCGCATCTCGCCCACCACGGCATCAAGTGCCGCCGCAATGACAAGGTCGGCGAGATGGGTAAAGGCGCGTGCGGCCATCACGCCGTTGATCGCGCCTGTGAGCAGGCGGATGCCGATCAGGAAGCGCTGCTCGGCGGCGAAGATGCGCAGCCGGTCGAGCACCTCTTCATAGTGGCGCGCCTGGGCAAGCGAGCCCTTCAGCCGTTCGCCGAGATAGTCGCGCGTCGGCAGCTCGGCCATCAGGCCGGGATCGAGCATGCCGTCGAAGACATGCGGCTTGGCGGCGATCACCTCGGCAAGCCGGGGTGCCGAGGACATGATGTTGACGATCAGCGACAACAGCGCCGGGTTGCTGCCGAGCAGCGAGAACAGCTGGATGCCGGAGGGAAGGCCGGAGATGAAGCTGTCGAAGCGCAGCAGCGCCTCGTCGGCACGTTTGCTTTCGCCGAAGACCCGCAAGAGCTGCGGCGCCAGTTCCGTCAGCCTTTCACGCGCCTCGACCGATTGCGTCGCGCGGTAGCGGCCGTAGTGCCAGGTGCGGATGATGCGGGAAATATCGGACGGTCTGGTAAAACCGAGCCTCTTCAACGTCTCCAGCGTATCCGGGTCGTCGCCCTGACCGGTGAAGACGAGATTTCCGGTGTCGGTGGAAAGCCTGCTCTCCTGCTCGAAGAGGTGGGCATAACGCCGCTCGACCGTCTTCAGCATGCCGACCAGCCGTTCGGAGAAGCTCGGCGTGTCGGAAAAGCCCATCATGAAGGCGATGCGCTTCAGGTCGGCATCCGTCTCCGGCAGCAGGTGGGTCTGCTCGTCGCGCACCATCTGGATGCGATGCTCGACATCGCGCAGGAACCAATAGGCCTCCGTCAGTTCGTCGCGGGTCTCCGCGTCGATCCATTTCGCCTTGGTGAGTTCACCGAGCGTCTCCTCCGTCGCCCTGCCACGCAATGCCGGCATGCGGCCGCCGGCGATCAGCTGCTGCGTCTGGACGAAGAATTCGATCTCGCGAATGCCGCCGCGGCCGAGCTTGACGTTGTGGCCCTTGACCGCGATGGCGCCGTGGCCCTTATGCGCATGGATCTGCCGCTTGATCGAATGGATATCGGCAATCGCCGCGTAATCGAGATATTTGCGGAAGACGAAAGGGGCGAGCCCGCGCAGGAAATCGCCGCCAGCCTTGAGGTCGCCGGCAACGGCGCGCGCCTTGATGAAAGCCGCCCGTTCCCAGTTCTGGCCCCTGCCCTCGTAATAGATCATCGCCGCATCGACCGGGATCGCCAGCGGCGTCGAACCGGGATCGGGTCGCAATCTGAGATCGGTGCGGAAGACGTAGCCATCGGCTGTCCGCTCCTGCAGGATGCGCACCAGCCGGCGCATCATCCTCGGGAAGACCTCGATCGCATCATCCGGGTCGGGCACGATGCCCGCCTGTTCGTCGAAGAAGACGACGAGGTCGATATCGGAGGAATAGTTGAGTTCGCTTGCGCCGAGTTTGCCCATGCCGAGCACGATCAGCCCGGACCCTTCGCTCGGCGCCGCCAGATCCCGCAGCCTGAGCTTTCCACCCTCATGCGCCGAAAGCAGCAGATGGTCGATCGCGGCGGCAACCGACGCTTCGGCAAGCTGGCTCAGCCACGCCGTCGTCGCCCGGCCGTCGAAGATGCGCGCAAGATCGGCGAGTGCGACGAGGAAGGCCACCTTGCGCTTGATGATGCGCAGCCTGCTCATCACTACGGATTCGGCAGGTGCAGCCCCCTCCTCGTCTGGCCGCCAGCAGCGCCGCGCCTCGGCGACCAGCGCCTCGATCTGCGGCTCCAGCGGCTGGGTGACGGCGCCGGCGAGGATGGCGGGATCGAGATTGACGATTTCGCGCAGATAAGGCGAAAGCGTCAGCACGGCCGCAATGAAGTCGCGAAGCGGGCCTTCGGTCTTCAGCATCGCAGCCACCGACGGCTCGCTCCTGCCGGCCTCCTGAAGGTCGGCCAGCGCCAGCTTCAACTCCGTCTGGTTCAGCGGACGCAGCAGCCCTTCGGCCACATCCTTCAGGCCATGCGTCGATTTCGTCAGCATGCGCTCTCCCTGCTTTACAGCGCCGCGCGTCTTTTCGAGAGCCGCAAAGGATGCTGTAACACTTTGAATTGCTGCGCCGAAGGAAACCGACCACGCAGAATTGCGGGAACGCCTCCTTCGACCGGCATTAAACTAGGGTCTTGGCGGCAAACCGCCAATATACGATTCAACCGATCGTATTTCGGCTGAAAAAGCTCAGGCAGCCTTGGCGGGGAAGATCATGCTGACGGTCAATCCGCGCTTTTCGGGTTTGTCGGGATCGGTGTCGGAGAGCTCCAACCGGCCGTTGTGCAGCTCCATCACCGCTTCGACCAGCGAAAGCCCTAGCCCCGTGCCGGGCTTCGAACGGCTTTCATCGAGGCGGACGAAGCGCTTCACCACGTCGTCGCGCCTGTCGGCCGGAACGCCCGGTCCATGGTCGGCCACCGAAAGGCAGATGCCATCCGGGCGGCGGGAAAGCTTCAGCGATACCTTGCCCGCCCCTTCCGTATCGGAGGAATATTTGATGGCATTGTCGAGCAGATTGAAGATTGCCTGGCCGATCAGCTCTCGATTGCCCTGCACCTCGACATCCGGCTCGATGCTGGAGCTGAGGCCGAGCCCGGCCTCCTCCGCCGCCGGCTCGTAAAGCTCGGCGCTGTCGGCGACGATGGCCGAAAGCTCCACCGGCGACATCTCGGCGGCGACCGACCCGGCCTCGACGCGGGAGATCATCAACAGCGCGTTGAAGGTGCGGATCAACTGGTCCGATTCGGAAATGATGCCTTCCAGCGCCGTGCGCCGCGCCTCTCCATCGGCGATATCCAGCGCATCGACCGCCTTGTTGCGCAGCCGCGTCAGCGGCGTCTTCAGATCGTGGGCGATGTTGTCGGAGACCTGCCGCAGTCCCTCGTTCAGCTTCTCGATGCGCTCCAGCATGGTATTCAGCGACATCGACAAGCGGTCGAATTCATCGCCGGATCCGCCCACCGGCAGGCGCTGCGACAGGTCGCCGGCCATGATCTTCTTGCTGGCATCCGACATGCGGTCGATGCGTTTCAGCGCGTTGCGGCCGATGCCGAACCAGATGATGATGGCGCCGAGCCCCATGATCGCCAAGGCCACCATCAGCGCCTGGCGCACCAGCAGACGGAAACGCTCGGGGTCGCCGAGGTCGCGGCCGATCAGGATTCTGAGGCCATTGTCGAGCACGAAAATATTGGCGATTGCCTTGTGGCGGCGCTCGACACCCCCGCCGTCAGTATAGCGTTGGTAGCCGAAGGGCGCGGAGGTCCAGCCGATCTCCTCGAAGACACCCGGCTGCACCGAGGCGACGTTGCCGGCGAGAATATCGCCGGAGGGACCGGCGATGATGTAGAGGTTGGCTCCAGGCTGGCGTGCACGCCGCTCCATCGTGCGCAGGAGAAGGTTCATGCCACCGGTGTCATAGGCGCGCTGCACCTGCTCCACCTCCTGCCTGACGGCGTCGCGGATCTGGCCCGTCAGCAGCCGCTCCGACATCGCCGTCACATAGAAGACGAGCGTCGCGGCGCAGATGGCGAAAAGGAGAATGTAGAGTGCCGAAAGGCGGACTGCTGTGGACTTGAAGAGGACCCTGAAACGGCTCATCCCTCATCCTTGATCATGTACCCCGCGCCGCGAATGGTCTTCAGGAGCGGCTGGTTGTAGTCCTTTTCAATCTTCGAGCGCAGGCGCGAGACATGAACGTCGATGACGTTGGTCTGCGGGTCGAAGTGATAGTCCCAGACATTTTCGAGCAGCATGGTGCGGGTCACCACCTGGCCCGCATTCTTCATCAGATATTCCAGCAGGCGGAATTCGCGCGGCTGCAGCGGGATCTCCTTGCCGCCGCGGCGCACTTCGTGGGAGAGCCGGTCGAGTTCGAGATCGCCGACGCGATAGACGACGTCTTGATCCGGCGTGCCCTTGCGGCGGCCGAGCACCTCGACGCGCGCCAGCAACTCGCTGAAGGCATAGGGCTTCGGCAGGTAGTCGTCGCCGCCGGCGCGAAGACCGGTCACGCGGTCATCGACCTGGCCGAGCGCCGAGAGGATGAGGACCGGCGTATGGATGGCCTTGCGGCGCAACTCGCTGATGACGGAAAGCCCGTCCCGGCGCGGCAGCATGCGGTCGATGACGATGACGTCGTAGGTATTTTCCGACCCCATGAACAGGCCGCTCTCGCCGTCGCTGGCGTGATCGGCAACGATACCCGCCTCGCGAAAGGCTTTCGTGAGGTAGGCGGCAGCCTCGAGATCATCTTCGATGATGAGAATCTTCATGCGGCCGACATTACCCGCCGGCTGCGTTTCGGCAAGGCTCAAAGCATCTTCCTGCGGGGCGGCGCTCATCGTGATCATCCTTCAAAAGGCAGAAGAATCGAGCCGCGCGGAGCTACGTCTGCACGGCTCGTGTTGTCTTGAGGATCAGCCCTGGCCGTTGATCGGAAGCGCTACGAAACGGCTTCCTTCATTGGACTGTATCTGGAAGAGCGCGCGGGTGCGCCCGTCCTTCTTTGCCTGGTTCAGCACCTTGACGATATCGTCGGCGCTGGAGACCTCCTGGTTGTTGACCGAGGTGATCTTTTCGCCTTCCTTGATGCCCTTGTCAGCGGCGTCGGAGTTCGGATCGATGTCTGTTATCGCCAGGCCCTTGCCGTCGTCAGACGGGCCGACCGTCAGGCCGAGATCGGCAAGCGCCTTTTCGGAAGCCGGTGCCTCAGGCTGCTGCGGCTGATTGTTGTCATCGGCAGACGCATCCTTCTGGTCGATCGGCAGCGTGCCGAGTTCGACGGTGAGAGGCTGGGCCTTGCCGGCGCGCCAGACTGAAAGCTCGACCTTGCTGCCCGGCTGCATCGCGCCGATGCGGCGGCTGAGATCACGCGCATCCTTGATCGTCTCACCGTTCAGCGCGGTGACGACGTCGCCGGCCTTCATGCCGGCCTTGTCACCCGGCGATCCGGCCTGCGGGGCGACGACAAGGGCGCCGCTCGGCTCGGAGAGACCGATAGATTCGGCGATATCCTTGGTCACCGGCTGGATCTGCACACCCAGCCAGCCACGCGAGACTTGGCCGTCCTTCATCAGATCGGCAACGACGTCCCTGGCGGTCGAGGCGGGAATGGCGAAGGCGATGCCGACGCTGCCGCCCGACGGCGAGAAGATCGCGGTGTTGATGCCGACGACTTCGCCGCTGAGATTGAAGGTCGGACCGCCGGAGTTGCCGCGGTTCACGGCGGCATCCACCTGCAGGTAATCGTCATAAGGACCGGAGCCGATATCGCGGCCGCGAGCCGAGACGATGCCGGCTGTGACCGTGCCGCCGAGGCCGAAGGGGTTGCCGACGGCAACGACCCAGTCGCCGACGCGGACGTTGTTGTCGTCTGCCCAGTTGACGTAGGTGAACTTCTTGCCCTTGCCGTCGACCTTCAGCACGGCGAGGTCGGTGCGCGGATCCTTGCCGATCAGCTTGGCATCGAGCTCGGTGCCGTCATTCGTGACAGCGACGAAGGCCTGGCCATCAGAAACGACGTGGTTGTTGGTGACGATATAGCCGTCCTCGGAGATGAAGAAGCCGGAGCCCTGGGCGACGGGGCGGAGGCGACCCTTGCCGCCCGGACCACCATTCGGGCCGTTCTGGCCGAAGCGCCTGGAATGGCCCTGCTGATCATTCGGATCCTGGCCGAACTGCTTGAAGAACCGCTTCAGCGGATGATCATCGGGAAGGTCGTCGAAGCCGCGGCCGTTGAAATCGAAGGAGAAGCCGTCATTGTTGTTGTCGGAGACGGGATTGACGCGGTTTTCGACCCGGACGGAAACGACGGCCGGCGAAACGGCGTCGACGACATTGGCGAAGCTCGGAACGGCAGGCGCCTGAACCTTGACAGCTTCGGCATAAGACCGGGTGATTTCGAGCGGAACGCCGGTTGCGAGCACAGCGGCTGCGATACCGGCGACGGTAGAAGCCTTGAGCACAGTAGCGAGGGACGGACGTCCGTTGAAATTCTTGAGCATTGGAGCACCTTCTCTTGTTCTTAGATCTTCAGACCGGCGACGCCGGATCAGTCGATGACGAAAGATATAGGACGCCGCACCTTACTGCGAACTGTCCGGCCAATGAAAAGTTCGTAATGTTTGCAAGATTTGCTTTCGGCCAAACGTGCCGCCGGCCTCTGGCGGCCAGAAATGCCCGGCTGCCGGCTCAGCCTGGTCGATTATTTCTTCAGAAGCTCGCTCAGCTTCGCCTGCTCGTCTGCCGTCAGCTTGCTGCCGGTCGGCTTGCCGGCCCTCTTGCGCGCAAAGACCAACAATGACAGCCCGCCGGCAAGGACCAGCAGCACCGGCGCACCCCAGAGCAGCACCGTCTTCATGCTGACACGCGGCTTCAACAGCACGAACTCGCCGTAGCGCGAGACGATATAGTTCAGCACTGCCTCGTCGCTATCGCCATCGGAGATGCGCTCGCGCACCAGCAGGCGCAAGTCCTTGGCCAGATCGGCGTTGGAATCGTCGATCGACTGGTTCTGGCAGACCATGCAGCGCAGTTCCGCCGAAAGGGCGCGGGCGCGCGCTTCGAGCGCCGGATCGGCCAGCACCTCGTCCGGATTGACGGCAAAGGCGGGGGCTGCCATCAGCACCACAACGACAGCCAGGAGCAGACGCCGCATCATTCCGCCGGCTCCATTGCGGGAGCTGCCGGCTTCGCCTTGCGGCGCGGCGCGCCGACACGCAGGCGCCGGTCGCTGAGCGAGACGAGGCCTCCGAAGGCCATGAACACCGCTCCGCCCCAGATGCAGAGAATGAACGGCTTCCACCAGATGCGCACGACGATACCACCGTCCTTGGTGGCGTCACCCAGGGAAACATAGAGCTGGCTGAGCCCGAAGGTCAGGATGCCGGCCTCCGTCGTCGGCATCTGGCGGGCAGTGTAGAGGCGCTTGGCCGACCAGGTATCGGCAACTGCGACACCGGCGCGCCGGATGGTGAAGTGGCCGCGGTCCTCGGTATAGTTCGGCCCGGTCCCCGGCTGCATGCCGTCGAAATGCAGGCTGTAACCGCCGGCCTCGGTCACCTGCCCCGGCTTCATCTCGATGACGTGCTCCGTCTCAAACGTCGTAACCGCGACGATGCCGAGCACGGTGACGCCGAGCCCGGCATGGGCAAGTGCGGTGCCGAAGGCCGAGCGCGGTAGGCCGGAAAGCCGGCGCCAGGCAAGGCTTCCCGCGACCTTACCGATGCCGGCGCGGTACCAGAGATCGGCGATCGCACCGAAGATGAGGAACAGCCCGGCAGCGAGGCCGAGCACCGAAAGCACCGGCCCGCCATGTTCGATATAGAAGAAGGCCAGCGCGGCAAGGAAGGCCAGACCTGCGACGACATAGAGCCGCTGCAGGGCACCGAGCAGATCGCCGCGCTTCCAGGCAAGCATCGGCCCGAAGGGCACGATGACGATCAGCGGCGCCATCAGCAGGCCGAAGGTCAGGTTGAAGAAGGGCGCTCCAACGGAAATCTTGTCGCCGGTCAGCGTTTCCAACAGCAGCGGATAGAGCGTGCCCGTCAGCACCGTGCCGCAGGCGACCGTCAGGATCAGATTGTTGACGACAAGCGCGCCTTCGCGCGAGATCGGCGCAAACAGCCCGCCTGCCGACAGCTTCGGCGCGCGGAAGGCAAAGAGCGACAGCGCCCCACCGATGAAGATCAGCAGGATGCAGAGAATGAAGACGCCGCGGGAGGGGTCGCTGGCAAAGGCATGCACAGAGGTCAGCACGCCGGAGCGCACCAGGAAGGTGCCCATCAGTGACAGCGAGAAGGTGAGGATCGCGAGCAGTACCGTCCAGATCTTCAGCGCCTCGCGCTTTTCCATGACGAGCGCCGAATGCAGCAGTGCGGTGCCGGCGAGCCACGGCATGAAGGAGGCGTTTTCCACCGGGTCCCAGAACCACCAGCCGCCCCAGCCGAGCTCGTAATAGGCCCAGTAGGAGCCCATGGCGATGCCAAGCGTCAGAAAGGTCCAGGCCGCCAGCGTCCAGGGCCGCACCCAGCGTGCCCAGGCGGCGTCGATGCGCCCTTCCAGGAGGGCCGCGACGGCAAAGGAGAAGCAGACGGAGAAGCCGACATAACCGAGATAAAGCAGCGGCGGGTGGATCGCGAGGCCGACATCCTGAAGAACCGGATTGAGATCGCGGCCCTCGGCCGGCGCCGGATCGAGACGGAGGAAGGGATTGGAGGTCAAAAGAATGAACAGCGTGAAGGCGACCGAAATCCAGGCCTGCACGGCCAATACATTGGCCTTCAGCGTCTCCGGCAGATTGCGGCCGAAGACGGCGACCAGCGCGCTGAACAGCGTCAGGATCAACAGCCAGAGCATCATCGATCCCTCGTGATTGCCCCAGACGCCGGAATATTTATAGAGCAGCGGCACCAGTGAATGCGAATTCTCCCAGACGTTCTCGACCGAGAAATCCGAGACGACATGTGCATAGGTCAGCACGGCGAAGGAGAAGGTGACAAGCGCAAACATCGCCAGCGAACCGATCGTCGCCACATCCATCATCGCCCGGTCGTGACGACGGGCTCCGATCACCGGCACGATGGAAAGGATGAGCGCCGTGGCGAGCGCCAGCACCAGCGCGTAATGGCCGATCTCGATGATCATTGCGTCGCCTTCACTTCCTGCGCTTGGCTTTCCTTTCCTGGGCCTTGCTTCCCAGGACCTTCCTGGCCTTGGCCTTCCTTCCACAGCCCCTGGGCTTTGAGCCTGTCGGCCACGTCCTTCGGCATATAGGTCTCGTCATGCTTGGCAAGCACGGTGTCGGCGACGAAGACGTTCGTTCCAGCGGCAAACATGCCTTCGGTGACGACGCCCTGGCCCTCGCGGAAGAGATCGGGAAGGATGCCGGTATATTTGACCTTCACGGCATTGGTGCTGCCGTCGGTGACGGCAAATTCCACCGTCGAGCCGGTGCCGCGCACGACACTGCCCTCGCCGACCAGCCCGCCGAGGCGGATGCGGGTTTCCGGCGCCACCGGCGTCTTGGCGAGATCGGCCGGCATGTAGAAATAGGCGACCGACTGGCTGAAGGCGAACATGACCAGCAGCACGGCGGCGAGGATGAAGCCCATGCCGCCCGCAATCACCGCCAGGCGCTTCTGCTTGCGCGTCATTGCGTCGCTTCCTCCGTGGCTATGCCGAGTTCCCTGGCAAGCGCCAGCAATTGCCTGCCCTGTTCGCCGGGCGGCGGAAAGGCCGCAAGCCCGCGCTTCAGAGCACCGGCGGCACGATCCTTGTCGTTCAATACGGCGTAAGAGCGGACGAGCCGCATCCATCCATCGAAATTGTTCGGATCCTCGCTGAGCTTGGCGTCGAGGCTCTCGACCATGCCGCGGATCATTTGCTGCCGGTCGCCGGCGCTCATAGTCTCGGCCGCCGCCACATCCTGCTGCGTAGGATTACCGGGGGTCGCCGGATTGGCACCTGCCGGCGCGCCGCCGTTCGTGGCGATATGCTGGTTGACCAATGGCAGCCAGGGCGCATCGGCGGGCGATTGTTTAGCCAGTGCCTCGAAGGCCTTGCGCGCCTCATCGGGCCGTCCCGCCTGCTCCATGCTGAGGGCGATGTAAAAGCGGGCACGCGGATTGTCAGGTTCGAGCGTCAGCGACTGTTCCAGCACTTGCCGCGCCTCGTCGGTCACCACGCCGTCGGAGACCGCCATCAGCGTCTCGGCAAGGCCATCGAGCCGGACGGGGCTTGGGCCGAGAAGCCGGATGGCATTGCGATAAGCCACTTGCGCGTCGTTGACGCGCATCGTGCGGAAATAGATCGGCGCCAGCACGTCCCAGCCCTTGCCGTCATCGGGCTTCTCAGCCAGGTGCCGTTCCGCCTTGGCGATCAGCACCGCCACGTCGTTGCCAGGGTTTTCCAGCCGCGCTTCCAGCGGCTGCGAGGGCAGGTCCGGCCTGCCCGTCGTCAAATAAAGACAGAGCCCGAGAACCGGCAGGACCAGGAGGACGAAGGCCTCGGTGAAACGGTGATGGCGTGCGGGTTTCGGCGTCTCAGCCGGCTCGTCGGCAG